>NZ_CAXATZ010000006.1:0-120391 GCF_963971605.1 uncultured Xanthomarina sp. | reverse complement strand
AAACGTTTGGATCCCAATAAATTGGTAGAAGGTTCTAAATCTGTTATTTCATTACTTCTAAATTATTTTCCAGAAAAAACTCAAGACCATGAGACCTACAAGCTGTCAAAATATGCTTATGGAACCGACTATCATTTTGTGATAAAAGATAAACTTAAATCTTTGTTGCATGCCATTCAGGTCGAAATAGGAGAGGTGGAAGGTCGCGCATTTGTGGATTCTGCTCCAGTGTTGGATAAAGCTTGGGCAGCCAAATCTGGGTTGGGATGGATTGGAAAACACAGCAATTTGCTCACTCAACAAGTAGGCTCTTTTTATTTTATAGCCGAATTGATAATAGACTTAGAGCTGGAGTATGATGGTATAACCACAGACCATTGTGGAACATGTACCAAATGTATCGATGCCTGCCCAACCAAAGCCATAACAGAGCCCTATGTGGTTGATGGCAGTAAATGCATTTCCTATTTTACCATAGAATTAAAAGAAAACATTCCAACGCAATTTAAAGGCCAGTTTGAAGATTGGATGTTTGGTTGTGATATCTGTCAAGACGTATGTCCTTGGAACCGTTTTTCAAAATCCCATAACGAACCCCTTTTTAATCCACATCCAGACTTATTGGATATGACCAAAAAGGATTGGGAAGAAATTACTGAAGAAACATTTAAAAAAGTGTTTAAAAAGTCTGCAGTAAAACGTACCAAATTTTCAGGCCTAAAGCGTAATATCAATTTCTTAAAAGATTAGGCTTTAAGGTTGAGTATTGTTACATTTGTTAGTTCAGAATTTTTTTGAATATAGCTTTAATTAATAGCACTTATGAGCAAACAAAGTAAACGCAGGGAAGCCTTAGTATATCACGCCAAACCAACTCCTGGAAAGATTCAGGTGGTACCAACAAAAAAATATGCTTCGCAAAGGGATTTGTCTTTGGCTTACTCTCCAGGAGTTGCCGAGCCATGTCTGGAAATAGCAAAAGACGTAAACAATGTTTATAAATATACTGCCAAAGGAAATTTGGTTGCAGTAATCTCTAACGGAACAGCCGTTTTAGGTTTGGGGAACATAGGCCCTGAAGCTTCAAAACCCGTTATGGAAGGAAAAGGTTTGCTTTTTAAAATTTTTGCAGATATTGACGTGTTCGATATAGAAGTTAATACCGAAAACATTGAAGAATTCATTCAAACTGTAAAAAAGATTTCTCCCACTTTTGGAGGCATCAATTTGGAAGACATAAAAGCTCCTGAAGCATTTGAAATTGAAAGACGTTTAAAAGAAGAACTGGACATTCCTGTTATGCACGACGATCAGCATGGAACAGCCATCATTTCAGCAGCCGCTTTGTTGAATGCCTTGGAACTGGCAAATAAGAAAATAGATCAGGTGCAAATTGTAATAAGTGGCGCAGGAGCTGCTGCTATTTCCTGTACCAGATTGTATCAAGCTTTTGGTGCCAAACGCGAACACATTGTCATGCTGGACAGTAAAGGGGTTATTAAACAAGATAGAGACAATTTAACTTCTGAAAAAGCCGAATTCGCTACAAATAGAAACATAGACACCTTAGAGGAAGCCATGAAACATGCCGATGTGTTTATCGGTCTTTCTCAAGCAAATATCGTAACTCCAGAAATGCTGCTGTCTATGGCTAAAAACCCAATTGTGTTTGCCATGGCAAACCCAGATCCGGAAATCGATTACCAATTGGCTATAGACACAAGAGAAGATATTATTATGGCTACAGGTCGATCAGACAACCCTAACCAAGTAAATAATGTTCTTGGATTCCCATTTATTTTTAGAGGCGCTTTAGACGTTAGAGCTACAAAAATCAATGAAGCCATGAAAATGGCAGCAGTAAAAGCGCTTGCTAAATTGGCCAAAGAACCTGTTCCGGAACAAGTGAATATAGCTTATGGAGAAACCAGGTTAACCTTTGGAAGGGACTACATTATCCCAAAACCTTTTGATCCTAGACTGATTGCCGAAGTACCTCCAGCAGTAGCAAAGGCCGCCATGGAAAGTGGTGTTGCCAAAGAACCCATAGAAAATTGGACCAAATATAAAGATGAACTTTTAGAGCGTTTGGGCTCCGACAATAAAATTGTAAGGCTTTTGCTCAATAGAGCCAAAATTAACCCAAAACGAGTGGTTTTTGCAGAGGCAGACCATTTGGACGTGTTAAAAGCCGCTCAAATTGTGCATGACGAAGGAATAGCCATTCCTATATTACTTGGACGAAGGGATGCAATTGAAAAGCTTAAAGAAGAAATAGAATTTGATGCCGATGTTGAAATTATAGATCCAAAATCCGATGAAGAGGAGGCACGCAAGAACACCTATGCCAAGGTGTATTGGAATCAACGTAACAGAAGAGGTGTAACGTTGTATTCTGCTCAAAAAATTATGAGGGAACGCAATTATTTTGCTGCCATGATGGTCAATGAAGGAGATGCAGACGCCATGATTTCAGGATTTTCCAGATCTTACCCATCAGTTGTTAAGCCGGTTTTAGAACTTATTGGTTTAGCACCAGACTCTACAAGGGTTGCTACCACAAATGTTATGATGACCAAAAGAGGCCCTATGTTTTTAAGTGATACAGCTATAAACATCAACCCTTCTGCCGAAGATTTAACCAAAATTGCGCAGATGACAGCTGGAGTGGTAAAAATGTTTGGAATGGAGCCTGTTATGGCCATGATTTCGTACTCTAACTTTGGATCTTCTAAAAATCAAACAGCCATAAAAGTTCGTGAAGCAGTAAATTATTTACATAAAAGACACCCTAATTTATTGGTAGATGGAGAACTTCAAGCAGACTTTGCCTTGAACAGGGAAATGCTACAAGACACCTTTCCGTTCTCTAAATTGGCCGGAAAGAAAGTAAATACCTTGATTTTCCCTAATCTGGAATCGGCCAATATTACCTATAAGTTAATGAAAGAACTCAACAATTCAGATTCAATAGGACCTATCATGATGGGCTTAAGAAAACCTGTGCACATCCTACAATTGGATGCAAGTGTGGATGAGATTGTTAACATGACAGCTATTGCAGTTATAGATGCACAACAAAAAGAAAAAAAGGAACTTGAAAATAAAGCAGCAGTAGAAAAATAAACGGCTTAATAATGTGAATAATTTTATTACATTTGAGAGTTTATTAAAGTTTTGTTAATGATTACACATATTCAAGGGAAACTTATTGAGAAAAATCCAACCGATGTTGTTATAGATTGTAATGGTGTAGGCTATATGTTAAACATTTCTTTACATACGTTTTCACAAATTCCAGATCAAGAACATTTAAAATTATATACACACCTTCAAGTAAAAGAAGATTCGCATACCTTGTTTGGATTTTCATCATTGGCCGAAAGAGAGATTTTCAGGTTGTTAATTTCCGTGAGTGGTGTTGGAGCCAGTACAGCAAGAACCATGCTGTCTTCCTTAACACCAAAACAGGTAAGGGAAGGAATTGCTGTTGGAGATGTAGCCTTAATTCAATCCATAAAAGGTATTGGTGCCAAAACAGCTCAACGAGTAATTTTGGATTTAAAAGATAAAATTTTGAAAGTCTACGATATTGACGAACTTTCAACTCCAAAAAACAATACTAATAAAGATGAAGCGTTATCTGCTTTAGATGTTCTTGGATTTAACAAAAAACAATCCGAGCGTGTGGTAGATAAAATTATATCCAATCAACCAGACGCAACTGTCGAAGTAATTATAAAACAGGCTTTAAAAAATTTATAAAAGATTTGAGTACTACCAACCATAATTATTTAAAAGCAAACAAACAATATGTCCTATTAAGCATGTTCTTGCTTTTTAGTTTATATTCTTTCTCACAAATAACACCAACACCACAAGATTCAACAAGTACAGGTTTTTCATTAGGAAACATAAACATGCCCAATCCTTCCAGTATTGAATCCAAATATACCTACGATCCATTAACAGACAGATATATTTACACCGAAACGGTTGGAAGCTTCAATATAAATTACCCCATAATTTTAACACCTGAAGAGTTTAGGGAACTTGTATTACAGGAAAACTTAAAACAATATTACAAGCAGAAAATTGATGCTTATGACGGAAAGAAAGAAGGTTCCGAAGAAGAACAAAAAAACCTGCTTCCAGAATTTTATGTAAGATCTGGATTGTTTGAAACCATCTTTGGAGGCAATACCATTAATGTGGTGCCACAAGGTTCTGTGGAAATGGATTTGGGTGTTTTGTTTACAAAGCAAGACAATCCAACATTTTCACCCCAAAACAGAAGTAATTTTACATTCGATTTTGACCAAAGAATTAGTTTGAGCTTGTTGGGAAAAGTTGGAACCAGATTACAAGTTACAGCAAACTATGATACCGAATCGACCTTCGATTTCCAAAACTTAATAAAACTGGAATACACACCTACAGAAGATGATATCATCCAAAAAATTGAAGTAGGTAACGTAAGCATGCCTCTTAATAGTTCTTTAATAACAGGAGCTCAAAGTTTATTTGGGGTTAAAGCACAATTGCAGTTTGGAAAAACAACCGTTACAGGAGTTTTTTCAGAACAAAAATCGGATACCAGAACCGTTGTGGCCCAAGGTGGAGGTACCATCGAGGAGTTTGATTTTTTTGCTAGGGATTATGATGAAAACAGACATTACTTCTTAGCACATTACTTTAGGGATAATTTCGATAAAACCTTGGAAAATTATCCATTTATAAATTCCAATGTACAAATTACCAGAATAGAGGTTTGGGTAACCAATAGAAATAACAATACCGAAAACGTTAGAAATATTGTGGCACTTCAGGATTTAGGGGAATCCAATGCAGATCCAAATGCCAATAACATCCTATTGCAACCTGTTCCTCCTGGATTTATAAATGTAGGTCCCAATGCGTTCCCAAATAACGGAAACAACGATTACGACCCAACAAGAATTGGTTCTGGTTCAGTTTTAACCTCACAAATAAGGGATATTGCAACTGTGCAACAAGGGTTTGGAACCCTTAGCGGTTCTGTAAGTGAAGGTTCGGACTACGCCAAACTGGAAAATGCCAGAAAACTGCAACAAGGTCAAGAATATACCTTAAACTCCCAACTAGGCTATATCTCTTTAAACCAAAGATTAAACAACGATGAAGTCCTGGCTGTAGCTTTTCAGTATACGGTAGGTGGCCAAGTATATCAAGTAGGGGAATTTGCAAACGATGGTTTGGACGCAACGGGAACAACTACCATTCCTGGAGGTATCACAACGGTTACAAATAACAATTTAATTTTAAAATTATTAAAAAGTCCCATTACAAACGTTAATCAACCTATTTGGGATTTAATGATGAAGAATATCTATGATACAGGAGCATACCAATTAAGTCAAGACGATTTCAAATTAAATATTTTTTATAACGAAGCCTCACCATTGAATTTTATCTCTCCAGTAGATGGCAATTCTTTTGGGGTAGATATAAATGGAAACCCTATAACAACCAATACACCTCCAGAAGATTTAATTCAAAATACAACCTTATTACGATTGTTTAACCTAGACAGATTGAATTTCAATGGCGACCCTCAAACAAATGGAGATGGCTTTTTTGATTTTGTTCCAGGTATTACAGTGATCCCTCAAAACGGAAAAATAATCTTTACCAAGGCCGAGCCTTTTGGAAAATATCTATTCGAAAAACTATCTGTTTCTGGAGGCGAAGATTATAACAATAATGTAACCTACAACGATAACCAGAAAAAATATGTTTATGACATTCTTTATAAACAAACCAAAACAGCAGCTCTAGAAGCAGCAGACAAGAATAAGTTTAAAATGAAAGGGCGTTACAAATCTTCTGGAGGAGATGGCATTCCTATTGGAGCCTTTAACGTTCCTAGAGGATCTGTTCAAGTAACTGCTGGAGGTAGGGTTTTGGTTGAAGGTATAGACTATACGGTTAATTACCAACAAGGAACCGTCCAGATACTTGATGAAGCTTTAAAAGCCTCAAACACACCTATTCAGGTTACCACAGAAAACAATGCTGTATTTGGACAACAAACAAAACGATTTACAGGTATTAATGTTGAACATAAGTTCAATGAAAATTTTGTGCTTGGAGCAACTTGGTTGCACTTAAACGAAAGACCTATAACCCAAAAGGCAAATTATGCACAAGAACCCATAAACAACCACATATTTGGAATTAACGGAAATTATTCAACCGAAGTTCCGTTTTTTACCAGATTGGTCAACAAACTACCAAATATAGATACAGATGCACCTTCCAATTTGGCTGTAAGGGGAGAGTTTGCCTATTTAGCTCCTGGAGCTCCAAAAGGCACCCAATTTAATGGAGAAGCTACGTCTTATGTAGATGATTTTGAAGGCTCGCAAAACTCTATCGACCTAAAATCGCCACAATCATGGTTTATTTCCAGTCGTCCTCATGGTATCAACGGTAACGACGATAATGTGAATGGTATTGAGCAAGGGTATGATAGAGCTTTGCTGAATTGGTATAATATTGATCCAATTTTCTACGGAAACCAAAGTCCAAGTGGTATTTCAGATGATGATATATCAGATTTATATACCAGTCGTGTGTTTATTGAAGAACTGTTTCCAAACCAAGACATTGCCCAAGGGCAATCAACGGTTGTAAACACTTTGGATTTGGCATATTATCCAACAGAAAGAGGACCTTATAATTTCCAAACCACAAACGTTGATATTAATAACAACACCCTAACAGATCCACAGAGAAGTTGGGCAGGTATTACCAGAGCCTTAACTTCTACAGACTTTGAACAATCCAATGTGGAATATATTGAATTCTGGTTACAGGATCCATTTCAGGAAAACCCATCCAACCCTGGAGGGAAACTCGTATTCAACTTAGGTAATATTTCAGAAGATGTTATAAAAGACGGAAGAAAAATTTATGAAAATGGTTTGCCAGCAGATGGAAATGTAATTGGTGTGTTGCCAACCTCTCCTTCTTGGGAAACGGTTTACCCTCAAAACCAATCTTTAATTTATGCTTTTGATACTACTGGCGAACAGCGTACCAATCAAGATACAGGTCTTGATGGTTATGATGATGCCGAGGAAGCTCAAATATTTTCAGCTTACGCCTCCTTGCCAGATCCAGCAAACGATAACTATACCTATTTTTTAAATACAGATGGTGATATTTTTGAACGTTATAAGCGTTATAACGGACTTCAAGGAAATTCACCAGATGTGTTTTCAGACACCAATCGTGGTTCCACAACACAACCAGATGTGGAAGACATCAATCGTGATAACACTATGAATACCATAGACAGTTATTATGAGTACGAGTTGAATTTAACACCTGCTACTTTAAACATTAACAACCCATACATTGTAGATATTAAAGAAGACCAGGTAAGAACACTTCCTAACGGTCAAACAGTCATTCCAAGATGGGTTCAATTTAGAATTCCGGTTACAGAATACTCCAATGCCATTGGTGGTATTTCAGATTTAAGATCCATTCGTTTTACACGAATGTATTTAAAAGAATTTACAGAAAAAACCGTGTTCCGTTTTGGTACTTTGGATTTGGTAAGAAGCGATTGGAGAAGATATAATTTAACATTGGATGAAGATGGTGGAGATCCAGCATTGGACAATACCGAATTTAGCGTTGGAATTATAGGTACCATAGAAAACGACGGTATTTATATTTCACCTCCAGGAGTAGAACCTGAAGAATTTTACAACAACAATACCGTAATTAGACAAAACGAACAATCCTTGGTCTTGGATGTGTGCGATTTGGAATCACATGATGCAAGGGCTGTTTATAAAAACATTAATATAGACATGCGTCAGTATAAACGATTAAGAATGTTTATACATGCTCAAGAAGGAGATATCCCAGGACTGCAAGACGAAGATTTAGTTGGTTTTATAAGAATGGGTAACGATTTAACCCAAAACTACTACCAAATAGAAGTACCCTTAAAAGTAAGCGACGGAACAACCAGGGAACTTTTATGGCCTGAAGAAAATGAGATGAACCTGGCTCTGGAATTGCTTCAAGATATTAAATCGGAAGGTATTAGCAATGGAACATTAAGTGGGACAACACCTGTTTTTTATGATGTGATTGATGATGCATTAAGCGAAAACCCCGTTCCAGAATATGCTCCATATACCTTAG
The DNA here is from genome assembly GCF_963971605.1 of uncultured Xanthomarina sp. NCBI lineage: Bacteria > Pseudomonadati > Bacteroidota > Flavobacteriia > Flavobacteriales > Flavobacteriaceae > Xanthomarina > uncultured Xanthomarina sp. Next base: position 112,186 of record NZ_CAXATZ010000006.1, on the reverse strand, counting down.
GGCAACAACGAATAGGGATTATAGGAAATCCAAATTTTGGAGACATTAGAACCTTAATGGTTGGTGTTAAAAATGCATCTGGAGTAGACAAATGTGGTCAATTATGGTTTAACGAATTACGTTTGTCCGATATGGACAACGAAGGTGGTTGGGCAGCTGTATTGACTGTTGATACCAATTTTGCCGATTTTGCCAACGTAAGCGCCACTGGAAGAAAAAGCACCACTGGATTTGGATCCATTGAACAAGGCCCTAACCAAAGAAGTAGAGAAGATGTAGAACAATACGATGTGGTTACCAATGTAAATATTGGGCAATTGCTTCCACCAAAATGGGGAATTCAAATTCCATTTAACTATGGACAGGGAGAAGAAATGATTACGCCAAAATATGATCAGTATTATAAAGATTTAACTTTGGAGTCCAGATTGGAAGCAGCCGATTCCAATGATGAAAAAGATAAGATCAGGGAGCAGTCCGAAAGTTACACCAAACGAAAAAGCATAAACTTTATTGGTGTTAGAAAAATAAAGACCAACGACTCCAAGCCTCGTTTTTACGATGTGGAAAATCTTACCTTTAATTATTCCTACAATAAAATAAAGCATCGGGATTTTGAAATTGAAAATTCCATAGATCAAACGGTTAGGGCTGGCGTTAATTACGCATATAATTTTGAGCCTTATTCCATTGAACCTTTTAAGAAAAACGATTCCTTGTTTACCAGTGACTATTTAAAACTATTAAAAGATTTCAATTTTAATCCGTTGCCTTCCATGTTTACGGTCAATACCAACATAAACCGTCAATTTAATCAGCAAAAATTCAGGGAAGTAGATTTAACCGGAGACAATATAGGCTTGGATGAATTTTACAGAAGAAATTATACGTTCGATTACGAATATAGCATCAATTACAATTTAACCAAATCCTTACAATTAAATTTAACGGCATCCAACCATAATATTGTGCGCAATTATTTTAAAGACAATATCATCAACGGCGAACAAGACCCTTCTTTAACCGTTTGGGATGGCTTTTTCGATTTTGGCGATCCAAACAGGCAGTTCCAACAACTGGCAGTTAATTATGATATTCCTTTGGATAAAATCCCAACTTTTAGCTTTGTGGATGCCACTTACTCCTACAGTGGCGATTTCCAATGGCAAAAAGGATCCGATTTGTTTGGAAATCTGGAAGTGGACGGTCAAACCTACGATTTGGGTAATACGGTTTCCAATGCAAACAGGCACAACATCAATACCACTTTAAACATGAACAAGTTCTATAATTATATAGGGCTTAAAAAGAAAACCATTAGAAAAACACCAACGCCAGCAGCTAGACCAACGCCAGATGGAAAACCTCAAGACGGATCAAAGCCTGCAAAGGCAAAAAACGGAGGACAGAAGCTTGCCAATGTTGGAATAGATATACTTACCAGTTTAAAAAGAGTACAGGTTAACTATTCTGAAACCAATGGAACCTATTTACCAGGTTATTTAAGAACCCCTGGATTTATAGGAACTTTAAAACCAACTGTTGGTTTTACCTTTGGTAGCCAAAAAGATGTAAGACACTTAGCGGCCAAAAACGGTTGGTTAACACTGTATCCAGATTTTAATGAGCAATATACAGCAGTCAAAACCCAACAATTGGATTATTCTGCAAATATTGAACCTTTAAACGATTTAAAAATAGATCTGGTTGCCAATAGGTTGTATTCTGAAAACTATACTGAAAACTATAGGATCAACGATTATGGAAATGGCTTGGAGTACGAATCCCTTACTCCAAATACCTTTGGAAATTACAGTATTTCCACAATTTTAATTAAAACAGCTTTCAGTAAAAGTGATGAGACCCAATCTGCAGCCTTCGAAGATTTTAGGGCCAATAGGTTAAAAATAGCAAACAGATTGGCAGAGCAACACTATGGCAGCGCCACGTATCCTGTAGATGCAGAAGGCTATCCGGTAGGTTTTGGTAAAAACAGCCAATCAGTCTTGTTGCCATCCTTCCTGTCTGCCTATTCCGGTAAGGACGCTGGAGGGATCTCTTTATCTGCCATTAAAGATTTTCCAATTCCAAACTGGGATATAAAATATACAGGATTAATGAATTTAAAATGGTTTAAAAAACGTTTTAAACGTTTCTCATTAATTCATGGATATCGTGCATCCTACACCATCAATCAATTTAGGTCCAATTTGGACTACGATCCTTTGGAGCCAGAAGCCTTGGATCAAGGTGGCAATTTTAAAAATGAAACACTTTACAGCAACATCAACTTAACCGAAATGTTTAGTCCGTTGGTACGAATAGACATGGAAATGAAAAATTCCGTAAAAATTCTTGCTGAAATCAAGAAAGACAGACTTCTTTCATTGAGTTTTGATAATAATTTAATGACTGAAGTTCAAGGAAACGAATACATTATTGGCTTGGGCTATAGAATAAAAGATGTTAGGATCAATTCCAAATTAGCTGGACCTACCAAAAAGATTGTAAGCGATTTAAATATGAAAGCCGATCTTTCATATAGAAGAAACGAAACCATTATTAGATATCTGGATGTGAACAACAACCAAATAACATCTGGACAAACGGTATGGTCTGGAAAGTTTACTGCAGATTATTCGTTTAGTAAAAACCTAACAGGTATTTTCTACTTCGATTATATGTTTTCAGAATACGCCATTTCCACAGCATACCCTCAAACAACCATACGTGGAGGCATTACGTTGAGATATAATTTTGGTAATTAATAAAATCTAGTTTGATATTATCTTTTGAATAAATACATTTGCGAAAATAAATAATATATACAATGAATATTCCATCAAATTTAAAGTACACAAAAGACCACGAATGGGTAAAAATTGAAGGTGACGTAGCAACTGTTGGTATAACAGATTTTGCCCAAAGCGAATTGGGTGACATTGTTTACGTAGAAGTTGAAACTGTAGACGAAACGTTGGATGCCGATGAGATTTTTGGTACTGTAGAAGCTGTAAAAACAGTTTCAGATTTGTTTTTACCACTATCTGGAGAAATTATAGAGTTTAACGAAGCACTAGAAGACGAACCAGAAAAAGTAAATAGCGATCCTTATGGAGAAGGTTGGATGATTAAAGTAAAATGTTCAGACCTGTCCCAAGTAGATGGCCTTATGTCTGCCGATGCTTACAAAGAATTGATTGGTGCTTAAAAAAAATGCTTTAGGGGTTTCTATAAGCTATACTGTATTACTTATAACAGTTAGTTTGGCGAAACTCGATTTAGAATCTGTTGAAGAAATTGTACCATCCTTTAGTGATAAAATATTTCATTTCTTGGCTTATGCATTATTTACTTGGCTTTGGTTTAACTCATTCTACTTCAAATTCAATTTTAGTAAAATAAAAAGTGTTTTTAGAAGCATCCTTGTATCTGTTGCCTTTGGTATAATTATTGAAGTATTACAACTTATATTAACCAGCTCAAGAAGTTTCGATGTATTGGATATATTGGCAAATAGTTTAGGTGTTTTATTTGCAGCTATTTTAATACATACTAAAATAAATACAGACGTTAAAAAATATTAATCGTTTGCTTTATTGCCAAATAAATGGTTATTTTAGCAATCAGGAAAATTAAAAATCATGGAACAAAAGAAAAATCCTAAAGCAAATGTAGGTCGAAACAGCTCTCTTTTCTTTGCTGTTGGTTTAGCATTAATGTTGTTTGTAACATATACGGCAATTAACTATAAAACGTACGATAAATCTGCGATAGACATTGGTCAGTTAAACCTTGACGAAGAATTGGAGGAAGAAATTCCAATTACAGAGCAATTACAGACACCACCACCTCCACCACCACCACCAGCTGCTCCTGAAGTGATTGAAGTTGTGGAAGATGAAGAGGAAGTTGAGGAAACGGTTATTGAATCTACCGAAACCAGTCAAGAAGAAGAAATTGTTGAGGTAGAAGAAGTGGAAGTTGAAGAAGTAGAAGAAGACGTTGAGGTTCCTTTTGCTGTTATTGAAAACGTTCCAGTTTTCCCAGGTTGTGAAAAAGGAAACAATGAAGATAAAAAAGCTTGTATGAACGAGCAAATGCAAAAATTTATTGTGAAAAAATTCAATACCGATTTGGCTGGAGATTTAGGGTTAAGTGGTATCCAAAAAATCAGTGTATTCTTTAAAATTGATAAAACAGGTGAAATTGTTGATATAAAAGCAAGAGCACCACATCCAAGATTAGAGCAAGAAGCTATTAGAGTAGTAAGCTTATTGCCTAAAATGAAACCAGGAAAGCAACGTGGAAAAGCAGTAAGGGTTCCTTATTACCTACCAATTAAGTTCCAAGTGCAGAACTAAGAGTTTTAGTTTTTAAAAATTATATAAAATCCCGTTACATTTACTGTAACGGGATTTCTTTTTGGTATGCTTATTGATATTTTATCATAATATTAACATTTAAATTCAATTATTATGATTTTTCAAAAGAAAAATTGCGAACTCATTCGGCAAAATGAGAAAAACGCAACAAAACCTCAAAAGCATGATGCAAATCTACGAAAAAACTCTACCATTTTTTTTCAAGTTGGTTTAATAATGTGCTTGCTTATTACCTATGCACTTTTTGAAGCTTCTTTTAAAACTTATGAAACCATCACTCCAGATGTCCCACAACCGGAAGAAGACATCATGTATGTTTACAATGAGCCTATCAAGATTCTTGAAGAGACCAGAACAGTTGAAAAAAAGAAATCTCAACCCATAGTTTTCAACAATCCTATTGTAAAAGACAATGACGATCCAATTATTGAAACTGTAGTTCCAAAACCATCAACATCTCAGGAACCTATGGATCCCAAAAAAATACAAGTAATAGATAAACCGGACGATTTACCACCTTTTAACGTAATGGCTGTAGAGCAGGTGCCAATATTTCCTGGTTGTGAAAATGTATCATCCAACGAGGAAAGAAGACAATGCATGTCTGATAAAATTGCTGCTCATATTCAAAGAAAATTCAATACCAATATTGCTGGAGACCTTAGGTTAAAGGGAGAGCAAAGGATTTATGTGATGTTTAAGATTGATAAACAAGGTCATGTAACAGACATTAAAACCAGCTCCAAGTACAGTCTGTTAAATAAAGAAGCAGAACGAGTGATTGGGAAATTGCCCCAAATGACACCAGGAAAACAAAAAGACAGTCATGTGGATGTGCTCTATAGTTTGCCAATAAAATTCAATGTTATCAATTAAGCAGCAAAATATTTTTACTAAAAAAGCCGTTAACACTTTTGTTTACGGCTTTTTTCATACTGTCATTATTAAAAAAATAGTATCTTTCAACGCAAATTAATCTTACACATGGATATGAAGAAATTCTTCGTAATTGTTTTTTTATTTTTTCAAGTACAATCTTACGCTCAAAACAATTTCCTTTACGAAAAACCACCCGTATTTTCTGAATGTGATTCCGTAGAAGTCGAACTTCTGCAAAAATGTTTTGACAATCAGGTTTTTGCTCATGTCTTTAATAACTTTAAAGTGCCTCAAGAAGTTATGGATACCAATTACAATGGAGATGTGGTTATACTTTTTGAAGTTGATAAAGAAGGTCAATTTAGGGTTATTTATGTAGATGCCACCTATCAAGAATTAAAAGATGAAGCCAAACGCGTGTTTGGGGAGTTTCCTAAAATAAAACCTGGAACTTATAATGGAAAACCTACCTATAAGCAATATTCCATAGCTGTTAAAATACCATTGGTAAACCAAGCAGTGGCCACAAAAGATTTATCAAAAGAAGAGGATTCAAGCATTAATGATGAACTTACTGAATTGGAAAAAGCAGCCAAAACAGAATATGATAGCGTGAACAAGAAGTTGGTGCCATTTTCCAACAAAGAATATACAAGTCAGTTAAACATTCCCTTTACACATAGTAACTATGCTAAATTTGATAGAAGCATCAACTTGGTAGGAACCAACAGCCACACAGCTTCCAAACCATACATGTATGAAGATGTATCTGCCTATTACAATTTTCAGGCAGCAGTGGACACCTTGGCAAAAGACACCAATACCTTTGCAGGCAGAAAACTATGGAATGAAAGACTGGTAAGGGTTGAAGGAAAAGATTATTGGTTTACAATAGACCCTATTTTCGATTTTGAAGTTGGAAAAGATACAGATGCAGATTTTTCAAGTACCTATAACAATACCAGAGGGATAACCATACAAGGAGGTTTGGGGAATAAGTTTAGTTTTTATACGTCCTTTTTTGAAAGTCAAGGTAGGTTTGCACAATATTATAATCAGTATGCCGAATCCATAAAAGCAGCAGACGAAGCAGCCATTGTTCCAGGCAGAGGCATAGCCAAAGCTTTTAAAGATGGAGGTTACGATTATCCAGTAGCAGAAGCCTATTTGTCTTATACTCCGTTTAAGTTTTTAAATGTGCAGTTTGGCCATGGCAAAAATTTTATTGGAGATGGTTATCGATCCTTGTTTATCAGTGATGCGGCAACACCACATCCATTCTTGAAATTAAACACAACATTCTGGAAAATAAAATATACAAGCACCTGGATGTGGTTAAGGGACGTAAGACCAGAAGTTGAAGTGGATGGAGCATATATGCCAAAATACATGGCAACACACTTTTTAAGTTGGAATGTTTCAAAAAGATTGAATGTAGGTTTTTTTGAGTCTGTAATTTGGAACAATGCAAACAACAGAGGTTTTGATATTAATTATTTGAACCCAATTATCTTTTTTAGAGCTATAGAATTTGAAACAGGCCAAGATGCCGGAAATGCACTTTTAGGATTGTCTGGTAAATATAAATTGAATGATAACATGAACCTGTATGGGCAATTTATTTTAGATGAATTTTCATTGAGCGATATGTCTGGAGGTGAGAAAAGCTGGAAAAATAAATTTGGATACCAATTGGGTTTTAAATATTACCATGCATTTAAAGTTAAAAACCTGATGCTTCAAACAGAGTATAACAGGGTAAGGCCTTATACCTACTCGCACAATACAGTGGTTTTAAACTATGGTCACAGCAATCAATCCATGGCACATCTTTGGGGCTCCAATTTCAGTGAGTTTGTGCTTATTGGTCGATATCATTATAAGCGTTGGTTTGGAAATGCCAAAATGGTCATTGGAACTAGAGGATTGGATTTTAATAATGGTGTGGATGATTATAGTTATGGAGGGGATATTTATAGAAATTACAACGAAAGACCTTTTGATACAGGCGTAGAAGTTGGACAGGGAAACAAAACCACCACTTTCTATACAAACCTGCAAGTGGGTTATGTCATTAATCCAGCAACAAATTTAAAGATTTTCACAGATGTGACCTTTAGGGACTTTAATCCGGAAGCCCAAACGGCAACAGCCCTAAAAAGCAATACGGTTTGGTTTAATATAGGAATAAGAACAGACCTATTTAATTGGTATTTTGATTTGTAGAATTAACTTTTCAAAGTATCTTTGCAAACGCAATATAAAGCCTTAGGCAAAGCATCTATTACTTTGAGTCAAACAGTCACTTCAACGGTTAAACATTCTATTGTTTCAGATTTTAAGGAAATCACTAAAATCCGTTTGTCGGTTAGTGTGGTGTTTTCTTCACTGGCTGGATATCTTTTAGGTGTAGAAACAGTAAATTATACCACACTTCTGCTTTTGGCGTTTGGTGGTTATTTTATGGTTGGAGCTTCAAACGCGTTCAATCAAATTATAGAAAAGAATTTGGATGCTTTGATGGATCGAACCAAAAACAGACCAATTCCGGCTGGACGCATGTCTGTTTCAACAGCTTTTATTATTGCATCTGTTTTTACGGTTTCGGGTATCGCTATTTTATATAGCATCAACCCACAAACAGCTATGTTTGGAGCTATTTCCATTTTCCTTTACACTTGCGCCTATACACCTTTAAAAACCAAAACACCATTGGCAGTTTTTGTTGGGGCTATTCCTGGAGCCATCCCTTTTATGTTGGGTTGGGTTGCAGCCACAAACGACTTTGGTATAGAACCAGGTACCTTATTTGCCATTCAGTTTTTTTGGCAATTCCCACACTTTTGGGCCATAGGTTGGTTTTTGTTTGAAGATTATAAAAAAGGAGGCTTTTTTATGTTGCCTACCGGAAAACAGGATAAAGGCACTGCAGTACAAACCATCATGTATACAATTTGGACCATTTTGGTGTCTATAGTTCCTGCATTTGGTTTTACGGGTCGCTTGTATTTAACGCCAATTTCGGCTGTAATTGTATTCCTGCTAGGTTTAGGGATGCTGTATTATGCCATTCAATTATATAAAAAAATGACTGTTTTAGCAGCAAAACAACTTATGTTGGCCAGTGTGTCTTACATTACCTTGTTGCAAATAGTTTACGTAATCGATAAGTTTATTAGATAAATCATGGATTTAACCCAAGGTACCTTAGAAGAAAAACATAGTAGAGCCAAAAAAATGATGCTTTGGTTTGGAATCATATCATTGGTCATGTCTTTTGCAGGATGGACAAGCGCATTTGTTGTTAGCAGTAGCAGGCCAGACTGGCTACACGATTTTCAATTGCCAAATGCTTTTATAACCAGCACTATAGTTATTGTGCTAAGTAGCATCACCTTTATATTGGCCAAGAGAGCGTTAAAAAAGAACCAAAGGCAGCAAACAACCGTTTTGTTGTTTGTGACCTTGATTCTTGGAATTGTTTTTATTGTATGTCAATTTAAAGGGTTTCAACAAATCATAGATTTAGGATATAATTTTACTGGGCCAACCAGTAATGTGACCATGTCTTACATTTATTTAATAGCAGTAGTCCATATTTTACATGTGGTGGTTGGCTTGATTTCTTTGTTGGTGGTAATTTATAATCATTTTAAACAAAAGTACCAACCTACAAAAATGCTAGGTTTTGAACTGTCTGCAACTTTTTGGCACTTTGTAGATTTACTATGGTTATATCTATTTTTGTTTTTATATTTTGTTTAATAAATACAATTACATTTTAAGGGATTGACTGTAATAACCTAGCAGAACCTTGCTTAGAGTGCTTAAATTTTAGAGAAGTAAATTTCGTTAGAAAGATAAAATGATTATTTTTGTTCAAATTTTAAATAAATACTAAACCAAACATATGGATACGACAGTTGTAAACACTGGAACAGAAGGAAAAACTTGGGGAGGAGGTAACAAGCCTTTAAAGGCCAGTTATGGAAAAATGATGATGTGGTTTTTCATTCTTTCGGATGCTTTAACATTTTCTGGGTTTTTAGCTTCCTACGGATTTTCTAGATTTAAATTTTCTGAAATTTGGCCTATTGCTGACGATGTGTTTACGCACGTGCCTTTTATTCACGGAGATTACCCAATGATTTTCGTGGCTTTTATGACCTTTATATTAATTATGTCTTCCGTAACTATGGTATTGGCTGTAGATGCAGGACATAAAATGGATAAGTCTAAAACCACTATCTATATGTTCTTAACCATCATAGGTGGACTTATATTCTTGAGTTCTCAAGCTTATGAGTGGACAACATTTATCAAAGGGGAATATGGTGCTGTTGAAACTCATGGAGGAAACATTATCCACTTTGTGGATACTGATGGAAACCGTGTGGCTTTAAAAGATTTCGCTATTGCACAGCCTACAGATAGAGCACAACATGAAAGAAAAAATGGAATTTGGTATAGTGATGAGAAAAAATTAACAAGCTTTACATTTAACGAGGTGCTTGCTGGTTTTAAAGCCAATGATGACATATTGGTTAAAACCACTTATACAGATAATGCAACAGGACATAAAACGGTTTTATCAAGAGCAGAATCGTTAACAGAGTTGGAAACAAAAGGGAAAAACGTTGTAGAAGGAGCTAACCTAGTCCACAATGAATATGGTCCACCATTATTCGCAAACTACTTTTTCTTTATAACAGGTTTTCACGGTTTTCACGTATCAATAGGTGTTTTATTGAACATCATTATTTTCTTTAATGTTATATTAGGGACTTACGAGAAAAGAAACAGTTACGAGATGGTTGAAAAAGTTGGATTGTACTGGCACTTTGTAGATTTAGTATGGGTGTTTGTATTCACATTCTTCTATTTAGTATAATTTTTAGGTAATAGTATTTTAATCATGGCAGACACACATAAATTAGAAATATTTCGAGGATTGATCAAGTTTAAATCGAACACCCAAAAAATTTGGGGCGTATTGATCTTTTTGTCAATTGTAACTGCAATTGAAGTTGTTTTGGGTATTTATAAACCTGAAGTATTGAATGGGCATTTTATTGGAATGAAGATGCTAAACTGGATCTTTATTTTATTAACCATAGTTAAGGCATATTATATTACTTGGGACTTTATGCATATGAGAGACGAAACTGCCAGCTTAAGACGCATGGTGGTTTGGACATCTGTATTTTTAATCTGTTATTTGATATTTATCCTGTTGCAAGAAGGAGGATATGTAGGAAACGTTTTTACTAACAGTTATTTAAAACACGATTTTTAACTAACTTTATAAAGTTAAATAGATGCTAAAAGACGGTTTTTAAACCGTCTTTTTTTATTTTTGCAAAGCAAAACTTAAAGCAAGTTTTATATTTTTAAACAATCGGTATATTAAATGATTATCGATTTTCTTACTTAGCTTGATAATGAACAAAAAGCTTATAAAACGCTATACCACGCTAGGAATTTTATTTTTCCTTCCTGTCTTATTTTTATTGATGCTTTTTCCTGCAAAACATCACTACAACCCTTTGGATGTGGTTCATGAAAACATATTGGACTTAAACAATTTCACATCAGAAGACAATAAGGATGTTAAATTAAAAGATCATATAACTGTTCTAGGTTTTTTAGGGACAAACCCTATGAATAATGCCATTGCAGCTTCAAATTTGAAGGAACTTGTTTACGATAAATTTAAAGGGTTCAAAAAATTTCAAATTGTTTTGTTACTGCCAAACGGCACCCAAGACGAGGTGAATTTGTTGAAAAAAGAAATTAAATCTTATGAAGATTTAAAATATTGGCACTTTGTTTATGGAACTGAATCAGACATTAAAGCTGTTTTTAACAGTTTAAAATCCAGAAGCCCATTACAAGACGACCTATCAACACACGATGTGTACATTGTTGATAAGGACTTAAAACAAAGAGGCAGACTGGACGATAGAACAGATGGCGAAAAAGAAAAGAAAAAACCTGCATATCCATTATATGCTTATAACTGCATAGAAGTAGCTGAAATAAAAAATAAAATGAGTGCAGACGATTTGCGCGTGCTGTTTCAGGAATACAGAGAAAAAAGAAAAGGAAATTTTGATTCTTCTACCAGAAGAGCTAACGATTTAAAACAAACAAATGAGCAATAAAACCAATTATTCGTATATAGGCATGGCCTTTATTATCTTGGTGTTTGGAATTATTTTTATCCCAAGAATTGTAGATAGAGTTAAAAACGGAGACATTTCCAGGAATGATAGAATGAGCCAAGGGCAAGACAATAATTTTCAAGATGCCAGTCCTTTGGGGTTTTTAGAAATTAATGGCGAAGCAAAAAAAGTGCCTGCGTTTAGTTTTACAGACCAAAACGGAGACACCATTACCAACAAAGACTATGAGGGAAAAGTATATGTAATAGAATTTTTCTTTACAACTTGTCCAACCATTTGTCCTAAAATGAACAAAAACCTTGTTAATGTGCAAAATGCCTTTAAAGGAAACAAAGATTTTGGAATTGCTTCGTTCTCCATAAATCCAGAACACGATACCATTCAGGTTCTAAAAGATTATGCCCAACAATATGGAATTACAAACCCAAATTGGCATTTATTAACAGGAGAACAGAAAGCAATCTATAAACTCGCCAACGAAGGCTTCAACCTTTACACAGCTCAAGCAGACGAGGTGGAAGGTGGTTTTGAACATTCCGGAAATTTTGCATTAATAGATAAAAATGGGTTTATTCGTTCCAGAATGATAAACGGAAACCCAATAATATATTATAATGGAATTATTTCTGAAGCTGAAGGTATGGACGAAGATGGTCAAGAACAACAAATCACGATGCTTAAAGAAGACATAAAGAAATTGTTAAATGAATAATAAAGAGCAAGAATTAAAAAAATACAATAAATGGATTGTTTTTTTATCAATTGTAATTCCATTGATTGTTGCAGCATTATTTGGTATTAATTTACGCGATTTAGGTTTTAATGTGCAACCACTAACCATGTTGCCTCCAATTTATGCGACCATTAATGGACTGACAGCCGTGATCCTAATCATTGCCTTTTTTGCCATTAAAAACAAAAATATCGTACTGCACGAAAACTTAATGACAACAGCTATAGGTTGTTCTGCTGTATTCTTGGTGTTATATGTGGCTTATCACATGACAAGCAATTCTACAAAATTTGGAGGAGAAGGCACCATAAAGTATATTTATTACTTTATATTAATAACACATATTTTATTGTCCATTGTTATTATTCCGTTTGTCTTGATCACTTTTGCTAGAGCCATAACAGGAAACTTTTTATTGCATAAAAAAATTGCCAGAATAACATTTCCGCTATGGTTGTATGTTGCTGTATCTGGGGTTATTGTTTATTTAATGATCTCACCATACTATGTAAATTGATAAATTATGAAACGTAAAATTCTTTTTGTCCTGTTGTCTTTTTTCGTCTTTTTTCAAACCAATGCGCAGTGTGCCATGTGTCGTGCTGTTTTAGAGAACGAGGAAGGACAGGAAATCGCTAAAGGTATAAACGATGGCATTGTGTACCTCATGGCCATTCCTTACATTTTGGTGGCAGGAATAGGGTTCTTAATTTATAAAAAGTTTAACAAGCCTAAAAAATCGTCGCTTTAAAATATATTTACTTTTGTTGTAACAATTTAGGTTTTAAATAGTCTAACTTTTATAAAGCACTAACTAGCAACAAAAATAACTATGTTAAACATAAAGAAACTTCACAAATCCTATCCCATAGGAGATTCGAGTTTACATGTATTGAAAGGAATAGATTTGTCTGTTGAAAATGGAGAGATGGTTGCCATAATGGGCTCATCTGGTTCAGGAAAATCAACCTTGCTTAATATTATTGGCATGCTTGATGAGGCAGACGAAGGAGAATATATTCTAGATGGTGTCCCTATTAAAAACCTTACTGAAAAAAAAGCAGCTATTTATAGAAATAAGTTTCTGGGTTTTATTTTTCAATCTTTTAACCTAATCAATTACAAAAACGCTCTCGATAATGTAGCATTGCCCTTATATTACCAAGGGATAAAACGCCAGGAAAGACAAGAAAAAGCTTTATTCCATTTAGAGAAAGTAGGACTAAAAGCTTGGGCACACCATTTACCAAACGAGTTGTCTGGTGGTCAAAAACAACGTGTTGCCATTGCTAGGGCTTTGGCTGCAAATCCCAAATTACTGTTGGCCGATGAGCCTACTGGAGCTTTGGATACCAAAACATCGTACGAGATTATGGATTTTATCCAGCATTTAAACGATGAAGGAAAAACCATTCTTATTGTTACACATGAGGAAGACATTGCACATATGTGTAAGCGCATTGTACGTTTAAAAGATGGTGTTATCATGGAAGACGAAAAAGTAGAACAAGTAAGAGCCTCACAATATGTTTGATAGAGACCTCTGGAGAGAAATATTTCAAAGTATAAACATGAACAGGACCAGAAGCGTCCTCTCTGGCTTTACTGTTGCTTTTGCTATCCTGCTATTTACCATTCTGTTTGGAATTGCAAACGGACTCAACAACACCTTTGCAGAAGCTTTTGCAGACGATGCCAACAATTCAATTTTCATTCAATCTGGCACCACTACAAAAGCCCATAAAGGCTATCAAGCAGGAAGACAGATCCAATTTAAGAATAAAGATTACGATTATATAAAAGAGGAGTATGGGGATAAAGTACAATACATAACCTCTAGATTGTATTTAAACGTTAATGCTTCTTTTAGAAACGAAAAAAACACATATAATGTAAGAGCTGTTCATCCAGATCACCAATATCTTGAAAATACCAAAATGAAGGAAGGCAGGTATATCAATCAGTTGGATTTGGATAATAGATCCAAAGTTGTGGTAATAGGAAGATTGGTTGAAGAAGACCTGTTTCTTAAAACTACAGCCTTGGGAAAGTACTTAAGTTTAAATGGTTTGCAATATAAAATTGTTGGCATTTTTACAGACGATGGCGGCGACAATGAAGAACGCTTAATTTACATGCCTATTAGTACAGCGCAACGAGTATATGGTAATAATGATTATATAGATCAAATCAATCTTACCTATAATCCTGAAATGAATTACGATAAAGCCATTGCCTTTAGCAACTCACTCACCAAAGATTTAAAAGACCGTTTTGATGTGGCCAGTAGCGACCAAAGAGCCATAAGGGTTAGAAATTTGGCCAATGAGTCCAAAACCGTTAATCAAATGACCTTTGGTTTGGGTGTTATTATTATCGTAATTGGTTTTGGAACTTTAATCGCAGGAGTGGTTGGTGTTAGTAATATCATGATATTTATAGTGAAAGAACGTACCAAAGAGATAGGGATTCGTAAAGCCTTAGGAGCCTCACCAAAATCCATTATATCCATCATTTTAATGGAATCTATTTTAATTACTGCCATTGCAGGTTATGTAGGTTTATTGATTGGAATGGGAGTGTTGGAGTTTATAGGGCCAAGTTTAGAGACCTATTTTATAAAAGATCCAAGTGTGAGTACCACCTTGGTTATTGGAGCAACCATTACGCTAATAATCGCAGGTGGTATTGCAGGATATTTACCAGCTAAAAAAGCATCACAGATCAAACCTATAGTAGCCTTAAGAGACGATTAATATGATAAAATTCTTATTCGAAAGAGATACATGGCAGGAAGTATGGGATAGTCTTACTAAAAACAAGTTAAGATCCATGCTTACTATGGTTGGCGTTTGGTGGGGAATTTTATTGCTTATCGGACTCCTGGGTTCTGCTAAAGGGTTGGAAAATTCTTTTAATAGACTGTTTGGAAGCTTTGCCACCAACAGTGTGTTTGTTTGGGGACAAAGTACCAGCAAACCATTTAAGGGATTTCAAGAAGGAAAACAAGTAAGATTAACACTCTCTGATGCTAAATTGGTTGAAGAAAATGTGGAAGGAATTGAATTTGTGGTACCAAGAAACCAAAATCAATCCTTAGTGGTAAGAGATTTTTTATCTGGAACTTATAGTATTAATGGCGATTTTCCATTACTGGATAAGGTTCAGAAAAAGAAGATGATGTATGGGCGTTTTATCAATCAAAACGATATTGACGAAAAGAAAAAAGTAGCTGTCATTTCAGAAGACATCTATAAGCAACTGTTTGAAAAAGATGAAGAAATGATTGGCCAATACATAAAAATTAATGGCATGAATTTCACGGTTATTGGGATGTTTGAAAATGGTAATGTCAATATGGGGCCAACCAGCGACATCCATATCCCATTTACCACCTTTCAACAAATATACAACCAAGGCAATCAAATAGGCTGGATGATGCTTACTGGGAAACCAGAATACGATATTACACAAATAGAAGCAGATGCCAAATTGATATTAAGGAACTTAAACAATATCCACCCTGAAGATACACGGGCTTTTGGAAGTTTTAACCTTGGTAAGGAATTTAAAAAAGTAACAGGATTTTTAGTCGGTATGCAATTTTTAACATGGTTTGTTGGGATTGCTACCTTGATTGCAGGTGTATTTGCCATTGGAAACATTTTATTGATAACCGTAAAAGAGCGTACCAAAGAGATAGGAGTGCGTCGTGCTTTAGGAGCCACTCCTTTTGAAATCAAAAGGCAGATCGTGGTAGAAGCCGTGTTCATTACCTTATTGGCTGGTTTTTTTGGAATCATAACAGGAGGATGGATTTTAATAGGAATTGATTCTGCTTTTGGACAAGGAGACGAAGCCGTTCTTGTAAACGCATCTGTATCCATTGCAGTGGTATTTATAGCACTTATTATATTGATAGTATTGGGAACCCTAATCGGGCTCATACCAGCCTTTAAAGCCACCAGCATCAAACCTATAGACGCTTTAAGGGAAGAATAAATAACTAATAACATCATAATCAACCAAACGAATAATAATTAAGATCACATGAATAAAACATTAAAAATCATCATTGGAATTGTATTGCTGATACTTTTTGTATGGGTAATTAAATATTTTAAAGAATCAAATGCGAAAGCTATTGAAGATTTTAAGGTAGAAGAGCCTTTCTACACATCTATTAACACAAAAGTTGTGGCAACAGGAAAGCTCAATCCGGAGGAAGAAATTGAATTGAAACCTCAAATAGGTGGAATTATCGATAAAATCTTAGTTGAAGAAGGCGATGTCGTAAAAAAAGGCGATTTGATTGCTAAAATTAGAGTGGTACCTAACGAACAAAACTTGGCAAGTGCCAATAGTAGAATCCGTACTGCCAGACTGGCTTTGGACAATGCTCAAATTCTTTACGACAGAAACAAAGGCCTATTTGAAAAAGGAGTGATTTCTAAACAGGATTTTGAA
This sequence comes from uncultured Xanthomarina sp., assembly GCF_963971605.1. NCBI lineage: Bacteria > Pseudomonadati > Bacteroidota > Flavobacteriia > Flavobacteriales > Flavobacteriaceae > Xanthomarina > uncultured Xanthomarina sp. The sequence continues at coordinate 95,537 of NZ_CAXATZ010000006.1, read as the reverse complement.
AATAGCGAGCTATCTTATAACCAAGCTAAAGAAACTTTAATTCAGGCCCAAAACGATTTTCAAATCATAAGACAAGGATCGCTCTCAGGAGGAGGTTCTGCTAACACAAATATTGTAGCTCAAATATCTGGAACAGTTTTGGAAATACCTGTAAGGGAAGGAGACCAAGTAATTGAGTCCAACAGTTTTAATGCTGGAACAACGGTTGCAACCATTGCAGATATGAGCAAAATGATTTTTGAAGGAAAAGTGGATGAAGCGGAAGTAGGAAAAATAGAAGAAGGTAAAGTAATTAGAGTGGTTCTTGGTGCTTTGAACGAGCAAGAGTTTCCTGCCAAATTAACTTTTGTGGCTCCTAAGGGTCAAGAAGAAAGTGGCGCAGTTCAATTTACCATAAAAGCCGATGTTGAAGTGACACCATCAACTAAAATTAGAGCAGGTTACAGTGCCAATGCCGAAATTGACATGGAAAGTAAAGACAGTGTTTTGGTAATTAAAGAAGCCTTGCTTCAATTTAATAGAATTACAGAAAAACCATATGTAGAAATATTAAAAGACGATAACACCTATGAAGAAAAATATGTGGAATTAGGTATTTCAGATGGTATTAACGTAGAAATTGTGGAAGGTGTTAAAGAAGGGGATAAAATTAAAGTGTGGAACAAAGCATCAAAAGAAAATAATGATGAAGATGAATAGAAACATAGTAACAACTGTTTTACTAAGCATTTTTATAAGTATTTCGGGTTTTGCCCAAGACAAAAAATGGGGCCTGGAAGAATGTGTAAATTATGCTTTGGAAAACAACATTTCCATAAAACAAACAGCTTTAGACACAGACTTGGCTGATCAGGATTTAATAAGCGCTAAAGGTAATTTCTTGCCAAATGTTAATGCCTCTGCATCACAAGATTGGAATTTTGGGTCTTTTATTGGACAAGATGGAAATCGTGTGTCTATTGACTCTAGGGGAAATAGTTTTGGCTTGAACACAGGTGTTACCCTATTCAACGGATTTAGAAATACCAGCATCTATAAACAAGCTCAGTTGGGAATTGAATCCAGTGAATTACAATTGAGTATTTTGAAGGATAACATTTCAGTGAATGTTGTTAATCAGTATTTAAATATTTTATTGAACAAGGAAAATTTAAAAGTGGCAGAGGAACAAGTGGCCATTACTGAAAAACAAGTAATCCAAGTATCAGAATTGGTAGATTCTGGAGTGAGACCTCGAGCAGATTTGTTTGAAGTGGAAGCCCAATTAGCCAGCGATAGAGAAAGACTCACCAATGTTGAGAACAGTTTGGAGCTTGCTAAACTTGCACTCACTCAACTATTGCAAATTTCGAATGAAGGGTTTGATGTAGAAGAGATTGAATTATCTCTTCCAGAAGTTTTGGTAGAGCACAAAAGTTCCAATGAAATTTACGATTATGCCTTACAAAACAGACCAGAAATTAAAAAAGCAGAACTGGATATTGAAAATTCCATATTAGCTATAGACATTGCTAAAAGTGCTTATTATCCTACCTTAAGTTTTGGTGCTGGCCTTGGAACTTCTTACCAACATTTTCAAGGTCAAGAGGATTTGAGAGTGGTAATAGATCCTAATGATCCAACAAACATTTCTTTAGTAGAAAATGGATTTTGGCAACAGCTTGAAGATAATTTAGGGTATAATCTAGGATTTAGATTAGACATTCCAATTTTTAATAGAATGCAAACCAAAGTGAGTGTAGATAAAGCCAAAATAAATAAGGAGCGTATCGCTTATTCTTTAGACCAAGCCAAGCAAGACTTGCGCTCAACCATAGAACAAGCTTATACAGATGCCAAGGCTGCTTTTAAACAGTTTGAAGCTTCTCAAGTGTCTTTAAATGCACAAAAAGAAGCATTTAAAAATGCTCAAGAAAGCTACAATTCCGGAGTTATGAACTCTTTTGAATTTGAACAGGTTAGAAATAGATTGGTTAATGCTGAAGCCAATTTAATTAATGCAAAATATAACTTTGTATTTACAACCAAAGTATTAGATTTCTATTTAGGAAAACCATTAACAGATTAAATAAAGTGGCTATTATATTAAGTGTAGAAACTTCAACAACCAATTGTTCAGTCTCTCTTTCTAAACAAGGAGAGACTTTTGCACTTTTGGAAGATAACAGTAAAGATTATTCCCATGCTGAACGACTGCATGTATATATGGATAGACTCTTGGCAGAAAACAATTTACAGCCAAACCAATTGGATGCCATTGCAGTAAGTAAAGGTCCTGGTTCCTATACAGGATTAAGAATAGGTGTTTCGGCTGCTAAAGGCCTTTGTTTTGCCTTAAATAAGCCTTTAATATCTGTTTCTACTCTGGAAGCTTTGGCACATCAAGTAATTGTTGAAAAGGGATTGATAATTCCAATGCTCGATGCCAGACGTATGGAAGTTTATTCTGCTGTTTTTGATGCAAATTACCAAATCATAAGAGAGGTTGAAGCACAAATCCTGGATGCTAATGCCTTTGCTGAATATTTAGAGACTGAACAGGTCTTTTTTTTAGGAAATGGTGTTGAAAAATTTAAATCCATCATTCAGCATCCACATGCTCATTTTATAGACAATAAGTTGCCTTCTGCAAACCAAATGAGCCAGATAGCTTATCGTAAATTCCAAAAAAGCGACTTTGAGGACGTCGCTTATTTTGAACCTTACTACTTAAAGGATTTTGTAGTTATAAAATCAAATAAAAAATAAAAAAGCTCCCAAGAAATTGGGAGGCTTAAAGTTTTAGGCTTTTTTCTGTATTTCAACTTGATGTGGATAAGGAATATCAATTCCGGCAGTATCAAGAGCTTCTTTGGTATTTTCTATCATACTGAATTTCACATCCCAATAATCTTCTTTTTTCACCCAAACCCTTGTAAAAAAGTTAATGGAACTATCTCCCAACTCAGACACATTGATTGCTGGAGCTGGATCTTTTAGGATGGAAGGATTGGCCTCTACAACACTTAAAATAACCTCTTTGGTTTTTTTAATGTCAGACTCGTATCCTACTCCAAAAGTAACATCTACACGTCTTGTGTCTTCTGTGCTGTAGTTTGTGATGTTGCCATTGGAAAGACTGCCATTTGGTATAATAATTTCTTTATTGTCTGGAGTTGTTAACTTGGTTGTAAATATTTCAATTTCCTTAACCGTTCCGGTTTCTCCCTGCGCTTCAATAAAATCGCCAATTTTAAAAGGTTTAAAAATCATAATTAAAACACCTCCTGCAAAATTTCCTAAAGAACCTTGAAGTGCCATACCAATAGCCAAACCGGCTGCAGCTAAAATTGCGGCAAAAGAAGTGGTTTCTACCCCAAGCTGAGATAAGATAGCAAGAATTAAAAGGATTTTTAATAACCAACTAATTAAATTTAAAAGAAACTTTTGAAGACTTTCATCAAAGCCTCTTTTGGTCATCACAGTTCGAGTGCCACGAACCAGTTTTTTTATGATCCAGGAACCAATAACCCATATAACAATGGCTCCAATAATTTTCAAGCCATATTCAGTTGCAAGTTCAATACCTTTAGTAGTCCAATTTTCAATATCCATATATGTTTTTTTTGATTAGACCGTAAAGTTAAAAAAAATAGTTTGAAATCTGGTTTTCAAATAGAAACGGATGGTTATTTAAACAAATATTAAATTAGTATGGAGCTAATGGCTAAAACCGAAGGGATGGACTGGATATAAAAAAGCGATATTTTTTTGGTGGTTATTGCTCCAAAAATACCAGCAACTGTAATGCAGCCCAAAAAGAAAAGAATGGTTTTGGTATCATTGTTAACTAGTGAAAAAATTAAACCAGCTGCTAAAAACCCATTGTACAAACCTTGGTTGGCTGCTAATACTTTTGTCTCTTCGGCAAAGGCTTTGGATTTTAAACCAAAAGTTTTAATGCCTTTAGGTTTGGTCCATAAAAACATTTCCAAAAATAAAAAATAGAGATGCTCTAAGGCAACCAAACAAACTAAAAAAATGGATACAATACTCATGTTATTTGTTTTTTAATTGGTTTATGGCTTCTTGACTGTTTTTAACAGGTAATTTACAGGTATGGTTTACACAAACATAAATTAAGGTTTCATTTTCTATATATCTATTAAGCAATAAAGGAAGCTTGCTTTTTTTAGTGCTTCCAGCTACAATTTTATTTGGAAGATATTCTTGGTTTATTTCTTTTATTTTTTTGTTGGCATTTGCTCCAGTAGCAGCAACTTCATAAAAAGGCTGTGTGTAGTTTAGCATAAGATCCAACCAATTGGAATAATTGGATCCGTATTCCTGTATCTCTAGCTTAACGTTGTTTAACATCTTTGTGGCTGTTTTTAAAAAATATGTGTTATCAAAAAAACGTGATAATTTAAATAAGTTTTTGGCCATAACGGAATTGCTTGAAGGAATGACATTGTCTCTATATTCCAAGCTTCTGCTAACCAACATGGCATCTTCATTGGAAGTGAAATAAAACATGCCATTGTTTGTTTCGTAAAAATGATCGAACACATAGTTGGTTAAATCCCTGGCAGTAAATAACCATGTTTCGTTTAAGGTGTTTTCATAAAGCGCAATCAATGCCTCTATGGTTAGTGCGTAATCTTCCAGATAGCCATTTATGGTACTTTTGTTGTTTTTGTAGTTATGGTTTAAGCCACCATCTTCACGCCATTGGTTGTTGGTAATAAAATGAGCATTTTTTTCTGCCGATTTTAAAAAAGCAGCTTCACCAAAAACCCTATAAGCATCTACATAAGCTTTTAACATTAAAGCATTCCAGGAGGTTAAGGTCTTGTCGTCCAAACTTGGTCTGGATCTTTTCTCACGAATGTTTAACAACTGTTCCTTCCATTGGTTTTTCTTCTCGTTTAATTTCTCAATACTTATGTTGTGGGTTTTCACAAATGCATTATCTGAATCTTTTCTAATTAAAACATAATGGTTCTTTTCCCAAAAACCATAGTTGTTAATGTTATAATATGCTGCAAACAATTCAAAATCAGCAGCTAATATTTGTTGAAGCTCTTCTGTGGTCCAAACATAAAAGGCGCCTTCTTCCAGATGGCCTTGCGTGGTGTGGCTATCTGCATCCAATGAAGAATAAAACGCTCCATTTTCTGCAGTTAATTCCCGTTCTACAAAAGCTAAGGTTTCGTACACAACGTCCTTGTAAAGTTTGTTTTTGGTAATTAGGTAAGCATCAGTATATAAGCTTACCAATTGGGCATTGTCGTATAGCATTTTCTCGAAGTGAGGAATGTGCCAATTCACATCTGTTGCATATCTTGAAAAACCACCTCCAACCTGGTCGTAAAGTCCTCCATACGCCATTTTTGTAAGCGTGAGGTTTACAAATTCCTGCAGCTCTTTATGATGTTTTGTATATGCATATCGTAATAAAAAATGATAATTGTTTGGCATCATAAACTTTGGAGCACGTTTTAAGCCACCAAGTTCACGATCGAAATATTGCGACCAATTTGTAACGGTTTCATCAATAAATTCAATGTTAAAATCGGCTTCATTGGTATTTACTGTAATCATATCCATGGCTTTAATGCCTTGTTCCAGCTTATTGGCATATTCATGGAGCTTTTCTGGATTTCTACTATAGAGGCCTGAAATTTGCTCCAACGCACTAAGCCATTGTTCTTTTCTAAAATAAGTGCCTCCCCAAACAGGTCTGCCATCTGGAAGCGCTACCACATTCATGGGCCAACCACCACTTCCTGTCATTAGTTGCACAGCATTCATATATACTTGATCAATGTCTGGACGTTCCTCTCTATCAACTTTTATGTTTATAAAATTAGAGTTCATGAGTTTGGCTACAACTGTGTCTTCAAAACTTTCGTGTTCCATAACATGACACCAGTGACAAGCAGCATAGCCAACACTAATTAAAAGCAGTTTGTTCTCGGTTTTTGCTTTTTTTAAAGCAGTATCGTTCCAAGGATGCCAATCTACAGGATTGTGGGCATGTTGTAAAAGATAAGGACTGGTTTCGTGAATTAAATTGTTTGTGTATGGCTTATTCATAAGGTTTTTATTTGGTCCTTGACAACTCGATAAAATGCTGAGCAATAATATGTGAGCATATTTCATAACTCAAAGTTACGGATTTAAAGACACAAAAAAAGCGTCCATGTAGAACGCTTAGGTTTTAAAATATTTGTAAATGGTCTAGTTAACTTCGAATGTCAGTTTTACATTGACCCTAAATTCTGTAACTTGGTCTCCACTTACAATGGCACTTTGCTCTTTAATGTAAACGGATTTAATGTTCTTTACAGTTTTAGAAGCTTCTTTGACTGCTTTTCTGGTGGCATCTTCCCAACTTTCTTTAGAATTTGATAAAACTTCGATAACTTTTAATACTGCCATAATTATAATTTTTTAAATGAAACTTTATTGAATCTTAAAGTTAAGAAAAAATTAACCATTTATGGCAACAACAGTGTTAACTTTATCTTGTAACATTTCCTTAAGGATGTTTTCTATACCACTTTTTAGGGTATACGTGGAAGAAGGGCAGCCACTGCAAGCACCTTGTAAAATCACTTTTACTTCTTTGCTTTCCGGATTGTAAGAGTTAAATTGAATATTGCCACCATCACTGGCAACGGCAGGTTTAACATATTCTTCCAAAATATTGATGATTTGTTTGGAGATATCGTCCAACTCTTCAAAGGAGGCATCCAGTTGTTCCGAAGTTTTTTTCAAGGCTTTTGGTGCTTCTGGAGCAATAATTTCTTTTCCTTGTTCTATATAACTTCTAATGAATTCACGAAGTTCCATGGTGATTTCATTCCAATCGGCAACTTCATATTTGGTAACAGAAACAAAATTTTCATCAAAAAAGACTCCTTTTACAAAAGGGAAATGAAATAATTGGGTTGCTAAAGGCGATAATTTGGCTTCATCTATTGAAGTGAATTCATAAGACGTTGTTACCAGTTTCTTGTTGGCCACAAATTTCATGGCAGAAGGGTTTGGAGTGCTTTCAGCATAAACCGTTACAGGTACTTTTTTAGGGGCAGCTGTCTCCTCTACTACTACACCACCATTGTTCAGGTAGCTTTGTATCTGATCGGCAACTTCATCCTGGACGTCTTTCCATGCTATAATATTAAACCGTTCTACAGCAATAAAATTACCAGAGATGTAAACTTTTTTCACAAAAGGTAAATAAAATAATTGCTGTGCCAATGGGGAAGATTTTGCTTCGTCTATATTGTTGAATTCGAAACTTTGATGCTGTGTTATAAATTGATTTATTTCGAATTTTATAATGCTATTGTTGGAAGTTTCTTTAATGGAAACTTGAAAAGTATTCATAAGTTTAAAATTTTTTACAAAAATACTAAAAGATAACTTTAGATATCCATATATTTGGCTTTTTCGCTTTTAAGAGCACAATTTTTTTATCGTATTTTCTCTAAATATAGTAAACCTTTAACTTTATTGTGAGACTGATAAAAAGTAATTTTTATATATTTGGTTTCTGTTTATAATTTTTTAGTAAAAAATTAGTTTAATTAATAGCCAATTAGCAACTTTTAAACAGAGTCCCTGAAAACTAAAATTATGATATTGAAAAGGTTTTATATGCTAGCTTTTGTGTTTTTGTTAGCGCAAACAGCTATATCTCAAGAGGGTATGCCTATTTACTCAGATTATTTAACCGATAATTACTACTTAATTCACCCTTCCATGGCTGGAGCAGCCAATTGTGCCAAAGTGAGAGTTACAGGTCGTCAACAATGGTTTGGGGACGAAGATGCACCTAGACTTTTAACCATGAGCGTCAATGGAAGAATAGGCGAATCGAATTCTGGTGTTGGAGCTATTTTTTATTCTGATAAAAACGGATATCACTCTCAAAATGGTGCCTATTTAACCTATGCACATCATATTATGTTTTCTAGAAGCGAAGTGGATCTAAACATGCTTTCTTTTGGTTTAAGTGCAGGGGTTTTACAATATAAATTGGATGAAACAGCTTTTACAAACGAGCCTTTTGATCCCATAATCGCTGGTATCGAGCAAAGTGCCACTAATTTTAATATAGACTTTGGGTTTTCTTATTTCCTATACAATTTTTATGCACATGCAACCGTAAAAAACATGCTTAAAAACGATGGTGTTAATTCCAATGCCAACGGACTTTTTGCTTATGACAATCCGAGACAATTTATATTGAGTGCTGGAAATGTGTTTCAAAAATACGGAAGCGAATGGAGTTTTGAACCTTCCTTGATGTTTCTGTATAAAGATGGTACCAAAGAATCTTCCATAGATGTTAATGCAAAGGCTTATAAAGAGTTTGAGTTTGGTAAACTATGGGGAGGAATTTCATATAGAAGAAGTTTGGATGGTGCCGAGTTTCAAGATGGACAAGGGGTTTCCAGTCAAAAATTACAATACATCACTCCGTTACTGGGTATAAATTATGGCCAGTTTATGTTTGCTTATACGTATTCTTATCAAGCCAATTCCGTGGTATATAATAATGGTGGTTTTCATCAAATTACTTTAGGATATAATTTTGCTTGTAAAAAGGAGCGTTACCATTGTAACTGTCCTGCAGTAAATTAAAAAGTTATAGCCTTGAAGATTTCAAGGCTTTTTTTTGGTTGAAACAATCCTGTTTTAGACTTTTGATTCACTTAATTTTTTTTGTATATTTTTTGTAAATAAACAACATGCCATGCCAATTATAAAACCTGTAAACGGAAAACATCCACACATACCAGAGTCCTGTTTTGTTGCAGAAAACGCTACAATTGTAGGCGAAGTAACCATGGGTAACCAATGTAGTATTTGGTTTAATGCAGTAGTTAGAGGTGATGTTCATTATATTAAAATGGGCCATAAGGTAAATGTACAGGATGGCGCAGTAATACATGCTACTTATCAAAAACATCCTACAAACATTGGGAACAACGTATCCATAGGACATAATGCCATTGTGCATGGCTGCACCATACATGATAATGTGCTTATTGGTATGGGTAGCATTGTGATGGATAATTGTGTTGTTGAAAGCAACAGTATAATTGCTGCTGGTGCTGTGGTCACTCAAAACACCAGAGTAGAGGCAGGAAGTATTTATGCAGGAGTGCCTGCAAGAAAAGTAAAAGACATTAGCCAGGAATTGATATTAGGAGAAATCCATAGAATTGCTGAAAATTATGTCACTTATTCCGGTTGGTTTAAGGAAGTTTAAAAATCTAAATATTCTATTTTGTACTGATTGCCAATTAGGGACTTTAAAACATCCAACCTACCATTGGAATAGAACTCAATTTGAGGTTTTGATATGGATTGGTTTAACAGCTGATGTTGTTTTAAAACAGCTTGGGTTTGCCTGGCAACTGCCTCTCCAGAATCAATAATTTTAATGTGTTTTGGAAGTATCTCCAAGAGCTGTGGCAACAAATAAGGGTAGTGTGTACAGCCTAACACCAAGTAATCTACATTGGCATCCAAAATGGGTTTCATGTATAATTTTAATAGCGAAGACATTTCTTCTGAATAGATGTTGCCATTTTCGATTAAGCCTACCAAACCTTCCCCAACTTGCTCTACCACTTTAATGCCATTGGCAAAAAGATCGGTAGTTTTATGAAACAGTTCGCTGGAAAGAGTGCCTTTGGTTGCTAGAATACCTATGGTTTTTGTTTTGGTGTTTAAAGCAGCAGGTTTTATGGCTGGTTCAATACCAATAATGGGAATGGGATACGTTTCCCTTAAAATTTTTATGGCATTGGTTGTGGCTGTATTACAGGCTACAACAATAAGCTTACAGTTTTTGTTTAAAAGTAAATCGATATTTTTTTTGCTTAGGGATATTATCTCTTCTTTAGATTTTTCACCATAAGGAGCATTTTTGCTATCGGCTAGATACATGGTGTTTTCGTGAGGCAATAAGAGGTTTAGCTCCTTCCAAATGGAGGTGCCACCAACGCCAGAATCGAAAATGCCAATAGGTTGCTTGTTCATACTTCCAAAAATAAAAAAAGCCACTTGATTTAAGTGGCTTTCAATTTAACTTTTTAAAATAAATTAGATTCCTAATTCTTTTTTAACATCGTCTATAAGGTTTTTACCGTCAGCCATAATAACGCCACCACCTTGGGTAGAGTCCAATACGTAATCAAAACCTTGAGCTCTGGCAACTTTTAAAATGGCAGCTTTAGCTTTTTCAGTAATTGGTTTTAATAAATCAATTTCTTTTTTCTGCATTTCTTGTTGTGCTTGCCCTTGGTATTGCTGAATGTTTTGTTGCATGGTTTGAACTTCAACCAAACGTTTTTGGTTTTCTTCGTCTGTTTTTGTTGCAGCTTCAGCTTCGTATTGTTTCATTTTATTTTGATACTCTGTAACCATGGATTGAATGTCTGCTTCGTAGGTTTTACCAAGCTTGTCCATTTCTGCTTGAGCTGTATTCATTTCTGGCATCGCTTTTATTAATTCTTGAGTGTTAATATGCGCTACTTTGCTTTGGGCTTGCGTAAAACTTGTTGCTCCAATAAATAAGGCTGCTGCAAATAAAAAGGTTTTAAAATGTTTCATTTCTAAATAGTATTAATAAGTGTTATAATTTAATTGTTATCTGTTTCGTCTGGCTCTGTGCCATTGTTATTGTTTTCTTGTGCTTGTTGTCTTTCTCTTTCTTCTTTTGCTTTTTGTCTTTCTTCAAGAATTTTTTGTCTTCTTGCATCCAGTTCTTTTTGTCTTTCTTCTCTATCTCTTAATTTTTGTTGTCTGCGTTCTTCAAGAATTTCTTCTCTGGATTTTTGTTCTACTGGTTCGCCATCCTCATTTACAACTTCTCCATCTTCGTTAGTGGTTGTTTCTTGGTTTTGTGTGTTTCTGGCATTTAGTTTTTCTTCTCTAATTCTAGCTCTTTCGGCTATGATACTGTCTCTACGTTTTTGAGCTTCCAATTGCTTTTGTTCGCGTTCGTTTAAAATTTGCTCTCTACGTTCTTCGGCAGCTTTTTCCCTGGCTTCTTGTTCTTCGTCTATTTCAGGAAGGTTTTCTTCGGCTTCAGCAGCTTTGCGTTCCTGCCTTGTTTGGGCCTGAGTACGTTTTGAGGTTCTGGAAATGCTTCGAATGACTTCATCGCTAAAATCGAATCGTTCTGCAGAATATAACATCACCACATCTGCCGATTTATCGAAAACAAAATCGTACTTTCTTTTTTCGGCCATATCTTGAACTGCAGCAAATATTTGGTCTTGAATAGGCTGGATCAACTGTTTTTTTTGAATCATTAAATCACCATTTGGACCAAATCTTTTTTGTTGATAGTCTAGAATTTCCTTTTCTTCAAAAGCTATATCTTCTTCACGTTCTTCAATAAGTTCTTTTGTTAAAAGTGCTTTCTCGTTACTTAAATCTTTTCGTTTTTGTTCAATCTCGTTTAACTGGGTTTCAATTTCAGTTTTCCATTTTTGAACTTTACTTTCCAACTGGGCAGATGCTTCTTGATATTCAGGGACATTTTGTAAAATGTACTCTGTATCTATGTAACCTATTCTTACACCACGTTGTGCATGAGCAGATATACCAATTGTAGAAACTATAATCAGTAAAAAAAGAACTTTTAATTTCATCTGTGTCATAATTTATAATTTATGGTCTATAAATTCTAAAAACGACAGCTAATTATTTAAGTTGTCTGTCTATTTTTTGAATTATTATTTTCAAAATTAACGAAATTTAACTTTAAAAATTTTAATTCTCAATTTAAATAATCAAATTGTTATTAGAAAATATCGTGCCAAATTAAAATTGTTGTCCAATTATAAAGTGTGTTTCCCATCCATTTGGTTGTGTTTGACCAGGCACAGGATCGAATCCGTAACCAAAATCAATACCCAGTAAACCAAAGGCAGGCATAAATACACGCAGACCAACACCAGCAGATCGTTTAAGGTCGTAAGGGCTGTAATCTTTAAATGCGTTATAGGACATACCACCTTCCATAAATCCTAAAACAAATATTTTTGCTTGTTGTTTTAAGGTAATAGGATATCTTAATTCTAATGAAAATTTATTGTAAATGGTTCCACCATCGTTGGTAGGATTGCCATTTTCATCCAAAGGTTGGATGGATTGGTTAGGATATCCACGTAATGCAATTGTTTCCCTGCCATCCAAGCTGTAAGACCCCAAACCATCTCCTCCTAAAAAGAAACGCTCGAAAGGGATGTCTCCTCTATCCTGATTGTAAGCTCCCAAGAAACCAAATTCTGCGCTTGGCTTTAGAACCAGTTTTTTAACAATTTCGGCATACCATTCTGCTTTAAACTTAATTTTATAAAACTCCAACCACTTAAATCGCTCTTGGTCAATTTCGGCTATACCTTCACTAGCTTCCTGTCGTATGTCATTATCCAATGATGTATCATTAACGATATTCTCTAAATCTTCCCTTTCATGTTTTAAGGCTTTGTAGTCCACATTGTTGAATAAGGAATATGGCAAGGTAAGTTTTGCACTTACACTAAAATTGGAACCTCCAACTGGGAAAACAGGATCGTTAAAGGTGCTGTTTCTACTTAAACCTATGGTATAAGCTAAGTTATTTGAGTAACCATCACCAAAAGTGAACAGTCCCGTATTATAATTTTTTAAATTGTAATGTTGGTAGCTAACAGCTTGAGATAAGGTGAAAAAGTTATCTGGAGCATTTAAGCGTTTTGCGATACCTACCGAGATACCAGTTATGTTAAAGCGTTTGTCTTTGTCAGCTTTTCCAGTTCTAGAATCGTATAAAAATTGTTTGGTATGGGAAACAGAGGTTGAAAACTGAACTGGTTTTTTACCACCTAACCATGGTTCTGTAAAAGAGAAACTGTAGGTTTGATAGAATTGACTTGCTTGTAATCGTAGAGACAATTTTTGGCCATCACCACGAGGAACAGGTTTGTAAGCGTCTAAATTAAATAAATTTCTTAATGAAAAGTTGTTGAAAGATAGCCCAAGCGTACCAATAAAACCTCCTCCGCCATATCCACCTTGTAGTTCTATTTGGCTGGAACCCGTTTCCACAACCACATATTCCAAATCTATGGTACCTTCGTTAGGGTTTGGATTATTGAAGTTGGTTGCAATTTGTGCTGCATCGAAAAACCCTAGCTGACTTAACTCTCTAATGGTTCTAATGACATTGGATTTGTTGTACAACTGTCCTGGACGAGTATGTAGCTCTCTATAGATAACATGATCGTTGGTAACATCGTTTCCAATAACGTTAACATCGTTAAAATGAACCGGTTTACCTTCTGAAATCCTGATTTCTAAATCGATAACATTTCCTTCTGCGCTTATTTCAACTGGATTGATGGTTGAAAACAAATAACCATTGTTTTGGTAAAGGTTTGTAATATCTACAGCATCTGGGTTTTCAGTATCAGCGATTCGTTTTTCAAGGAGTACGCCATTGTAGGTCTCTCCAGGATTGATACGTAGTATTCTCCTTAAAATATCATCTGAATATACAGTGTTCCCAATAAAGTCTATTTTACCAAAGGTGTATAGCTCGCCTTCTTCCAATTCTATGTAAATGGCAACATTTTTATCATCTAACACCACCAAACTGTCCGACAGAATCCTAGCATCCCTGTAACCGTTTTCTTTGTATTTGTCTATGACACTGTTTAAATCTTCTTTAAAATCGGCTTCAATATATTTGGAACGTTTAAGGATACGGGTTATGTTTTTCTGTTTGGTGTTTTTCATAGCTTTTTTGAGTTTGCTATCTTTAATAACCGTATTTCCAGAAAATTGGATCTCCTTAACTTTTACTTTTTTTCCTTTATCTATATTAACAACCATATTCATAACACTTTTAGATGTTTGAATGGTGTCTTCAACTTCAATGGTGTTAATGTTAACTTTGGTGTTGTAAAATCCTTCTTTTTTGTATTTATTAACAAGGTAGTTTTTGGTAGTGGTAAGAAGGTTCTCGGTAACTTTGACCCCTTTGTTTAAAGAGTTTTCGGTAATGAGTTTTTCTTTCTTTCCTTTTTTGATACCATTGATCTTAACTTCGTTAAGTTCTGGTAAATCTTCCAATCTAATTTCCAAAAACACTTCATTGCCTTCTATTCTATTAACATAAATCTCGATGTTGTTGAATAGGTTGGAATTCCAGAGTTTTTTAATGGCATTGCTTATTTTGTCTCCAGGAATAGAAACTTCTTCTCCAGTCCTTAGTCCAGAGTAAGTGATAATGGTTTGTTCGCTGAAACTGGTTTCTCCAACTACTTCTATGCCACCTATAGTGTATGTTTCACCATTTTGAGGATTTGATACTTGAGCTTTTAAACTTTGAACATTAACAAAAAACAGCAATGTTAAAATAAATGGTAAGTATGTTTTCAATAGTACTTTATTAGTTAATTTGTTCACTTGTTTTCCCAAATCGTCGTTCTCTTTTTTGATATTCAATAATTGCTTCATATAAATGCTGCTTTGTAAAATCTGGCCAAAGTACATTTGTAAAATACAATTCTGCATAGGCAATTTGCCATAAAAGGAAATTGCTTATACGTTGTTCGCCACTTGTTCTAATAAGCAAATCTACGTCGTGTAAATTTTGCGTGTAAAGATGCTCATTAATAACCGATTCATCAATATTTTCGGGCGAAATTATATTATTTTTAACTTTAATGCTTATTTTTTTTACGGTATTTATTATTTCCTCCCTTGATCCATAACTTAAAGCAAGCGTTAAAACCATTCTGCTGTTGTTTTTGGTTTTCTCCATGACCTCCAAAAGCTCGTTGTGCGCTTTAGCTGGGAGTTCGTTTAGGCAACCTATGGCCATGAGCTTGATGTTGTTGTCTTGAAGGGTTTTAATTTCTTTTTTCAAGGAAGACACCAGAAGTTTCATAAGTGTTTGCACTTCTAGTTTGGGTCTGTTCCAGTTTTCTGTTGAGAAAGCGTAAAGGGTTAAGTTTTCTATGCCCAATTCGGCACAGCCTTCCACTACTTGGCGCACAGCCTTTGTGCCATTTTCATGGCCAAAAGCCCTCATCATGCCTTTTTGTTTGGCCCAACGTCCGTTGCCATCCATTATAATGGCTAGGTGTTTAGGTAATTTGCTTGTATTTATTTCTGATTTTAAATCCATTTAAAAAACGCAATAGCATGGTTTTCTCCCAAAAGTATAGGTCAAGGTAACTCCTGTAAACATGTACCAATCGTTGTTGTTTTTGTTTCCAAAAGCCGAAGGAGCATCATTATCGTAATCTGGAACGCTTCCATCAATTTCATCACTAAAGGTATATCTTGCTCCAATTTCTGCTGCAATAACAAAATTTTCCACAAAACGATATTTAAAACCCAAAACCATAGGAATGCCATAAGCAATACTGCTGGTGTTTTCTGAAGTTAGTTGCCCACGACGAGTAAAATAAAAATTATCATGATAAGCAGCTGTTACGCCAGTATATAAATAAGGGGTTGCCTTGTTGGTGCCTTGATGAAGGTCGAAATCCAAGAATGTGAATTCCAAACCTAAGGAGGCTTCAACTATGTGGTTGTTTATTTGATATCCTCTTTCTTGACGTCTTGGGTCGTCTGATTTTAAATCGTCCATTTTCAGTTCAGAATAAATTAATGAAAACCTAAACGAATGTCTTGGACTTCTGTTCCATTTGTATATACCACCAAAGGCAAGTTGGTTTGGCGCAATGTAATCTGTGGCACCAACATCGCCAATAAAATTACTGCCACCAAGAAAAACCCCAAGTTCATGGGTTTGGGAGTGGCTTAATTGTATAGATATTATGAATAAAAATATTGTGGTTAAATACCTCATAAATGTTCAAAAGTTTGCAAATATAATAAATAAGATTAGCCTATAACAATTTGAATCAAATTGTATTAGGAATAAAACAGTTTTTCTGGCAAATTATTGTTTAATTGCGCTTGTCTTCGCCCCAAAGTAGTTTTTTACGAAGCGTATCCAAAAAACTTTCTTTTAAAAGTTCAATCATTTTTATTTTAAATGGCGCTTTTTTTATGGTTACTATGGTATTGTTGCTTAAGGTTGCAATTCGGGAATCTAAAGAAATTAAAAAGTTGTCTTCCCTACCACTAACTTTAAGTTGGATTTCGGTAGAATCTGTAATAATTAAAGGTCTTGCGCTTAAATTATGTGGCGCAATTGGTGTTAGCACAAAGCTATTGGTGTCTGGAGTGATTACTGGGCCTCCACAACTTAAGGAGTACCCGGTTGAACCAGTTGGTGTGGAAACGATTAAGCCATCGCTCCAATAGGAGGTTAAATACTCTCCGTTTAATCTGGTTTCCACAGTAATCATGGAAGTGGTGTTTTTTCTGCTTACTGCAATTTCATTGAGTGCAAAATTCAAATCGTTGAATTCTTTATGTTCCGGTGAGGTTTGAATGGAAAGTAAGCTTCGTTCTGATATTTTGTAATTTCCAGATAAAATATCGTCTATGGCTTCGGTAATGTCTTCGTTTTGTATGGTTGCCAAAAACCCCAACCTACCTGTGTTTATGCCAACTATGGGAATGTCTAAATCTTTGACCAATGTTGTAGTCCTTAAAATAGTTCCATCGCCACCAATGCTGATCAATAAATCGAAGCTTTTATCCAAAGTACGGAAGGTTTTGAATTTATCGTAGTTTTTATGATTGGTTAACTGGTGGTTTACAATATCGAAAAATTGCTCTTCAACATACACGTTTGTGTTTTTTTCATACAAATAATCTAAAAGGATTTCTACAGCTTCTTCAGCGTTTTTATGATAGAATTGACCGAAAATTGCAATTTTCATGTGTTTGATTGGTTGTTTTAAGGGCACATGTTACAGCCAATGAATCATGCTCTTAAGCATGCAGCTTTAGGGCTAGGCTGTTTCATCCTTATATGTTTAAATATTTATTTAAATAATCCGATCGGTCTTTTAAACTTTCCATGTAACTGTCTTCTTCGTGGCCAGAAATCACATTATAACTATAGCGTCTAAAAGTCTGCATAATATCGTTTAATCCAGTGTTCCCAATTTTCAGGGTTATTTGTACGAGGTCGTTTTCCATTTTAGAAATAAAAGCACCTAATAATTTTCCGTTGTTGGATTCAACAATTTGGCTCAGTTCGCTAAAGGAGTAATCGGTTGTGCCTTTTTCAACAATTAAAATGCTTCCAGCTTCGGCAAAGAAAGGGGTTTCGTTAAACAAGCCTATAATGTCATTTAGCTCATAATATCCTAAATAGATGTTTTTTTCGTTTAACACAGGCATGATATTCGTGGAATTTTGGGCAAAAGCTTCCAATACATCCAGCCATACCGTGTTGTGCCTTACATAAAAGCCTTCTATGGCATGACTGTATTCTGATAAAGGTTTTGTACTGTTAAAACAATGTGCATCTGTTTCAGACATACAACCCAAATAAACACCTTCTTTGTTCTTAATGGGAATATGCGAATATGTTAATTGGTTGAACAAAAGCTGAATGTCCCCAATTTTATCGTCCCTGTCAAGAGGTTTTATATCGTTTATAATATATTCTGAAAGATTCATTGTTTCCATTAAAGTTCCTGCAAATTAATTAAATTTTACTACAATAACCTTGATTGACTTTGTATTTTTGTAGGATTAAATAAAAGGTTATGACAAAATTAAGCGTAAATATAAACAAGATAGCTACCTTAAGAAACTCTAGAGGAGGCAATTTTCCTAATGTGGTACAGTTTGCTAAAGATGTGCAAGCTTTTGGGGCCCAAGGAGTCACCATCCATCCAAGACCGGATGAAAGACATATAAGGTATCAAGATGCTTACGATTTAAAAAGTGAAGTTTATACTGAGTATAATATTGAAGGAAACCCAATAGATAAATTTGTAAATATGGTATTAGAGCTAAAACCAACCCAAGTGACTCTGGTTCCCGATGCTGTTGATGCCATTACCAGTAATGCTGGTTGGGATACTGTTAAAAACAAGGATTTTTTAATAGATGTTATAAAAGAATTTAAAAACCATGGCATTAGAACCTCCATTTTTGTCGATCCAGAATTGAAACAAATAGAAGGTGCAAAAGCTACGGGAACCGATAGGATAGAACTTTATACAGAAGCTTTTGCTCACGAATTTGCTTTAGGGAACAAATTGGCTGTAAAACCTTATGCAGCATGTGCAGAGTTGGCAAACAGTATGGGTCTGGGAGTGAATGCTGGTCACGATTTGTCGTTGGATAATATAAAGTTCTTTAAAGAGCATATTCCGGGATTACTGGAAGTTTCCATAGGTCACGCGCTTATATCTGAAAGCTTGTATTTGGGTGTTGAAAATGTTATACAAATGTACTTACAGAAACTTGGGTAGTGTCCGGGAGCAAACATATTAATAAAAAACGCATGTATTCATGAAAAAAAAAGAAACGTTATATTCAAATATTTTGGGTGAAGGAACCCCTTTTGTGATTCTTCATGGGTTTTTAGGGATGAGCGATAATTGGAAAACCCTTGGCACACAGTTTAGTGAAAACAATTTTGAGGTTCATTTGTTGGACCAGCGAAACCATGGAAGAAGCTTTCATAGCGATGTTTTTAATTATGAAGTCTTGGTACAGGACTTAAAAACTTATTGTGATGCTCATCAATTAAAACACATAGTTTTATTGGGGCATTCCATGGGTGGAAAAGTCGCCATGCTTTTTGCAGCAACCTATCCGGAAATGGTTTCAAAATTATTGATTGCAGACATTTCACCAAGATATTACCCAGTGCATCACGAATTGATATTAAAAGGATTGAGCAGTCTCGATTTCAATAAAATTGAGAGTAGAGGAGATGCAGATGAGCAATTGGCCCAGTATATTTCAAATTTTGGAATCCGTCAATTTTTATTGAAAAACCTGTATTGGAACGATGC
Source organism: uncultured Xanthomarina sp. (assembly GCF_963971605.1). Taxonomy (NCBI): domain Bacteria; kingdom Pseudomonadati; phylum Bacteroidota; class Flavobacteriia; order Flavobacteriales; family Flavobacteriaceae; genus Xanthomarina; species uncultured Xanthomarina sp. Next base: position 76,572 of record NZ_CAXATZ010000006.1, on the reverse strand, counting down.
CAAAGAACTTGAATTAAGAATCAACTTAAAAGTACTTAAAGAAAACATAGAAGAAATTGGAGAGGCATTACCCATACATGCACAATACCAAGGAGAAGCGCTTTTTCTACGTGGAGACAGATCGGAATACATAGGTGCGCAGGACGAGGCCATTATTAAAAATCATTTTCCAAATGCCAAAATTGTAACCATTCCTAAATCGGGACACTGGCTACATGCCGAAAACCCGAAAGTTTTTTTTAACGAAGTCATGAAATTTTTAGTTTCGTAACACTTGGTTTTTTACCTTTAATCCAACAAAAAATTAAATTTATGAACTTAATTGTACGTGTATTGTTAACTGCCATTGCAGTGGTTTTATTGGCTAAATTGTTGCCTGGAGTAGCTGTTGAGGGCTTTACTTCTGCTATAGTTGTGGCGATAGTTATAGGGTTGCTCAATGTATTTGTTAAGCCTATTTTAGTAATTTTAACCTTGCCTATAACAGTTGTTACTTTAGGGCTGTTTTTACTTGTAATAAACGCAGGCATCATCCTTTTGGCCGATAATTTTATTGATGGTTTTACCGTTACTGGTTTTTGGGTGGCCTTGCTATTTAGTTTGTTGCTTTCCTTTCTCCAATCCATCTTATTTTCAATGTTAAAAGAAGATGTAAGATAGGCTGAAATACAATACGTTAAAAACTTTGTTGGGTTGTAAAAAATATGTATTTTTGCAACCCAATTTTTATGTCATAATATAATGAATATTACAAGAGAGAACATTGATGCATTAAATGCTGTAGTAAAAGTAGATATCGCTAAAGACGATTATAGCGATAAAGTTGAGAAAATCTTATCGGATTACAGAATAACAGCAAACATTCCTGGTTTTAGAAAAGGTCACGTACCAATGGGAATGGTAAAAAAACAATACGGAAAAGCTGTGTTGGTTGACGAAGTAAACAAGTTATTACAGGAAGCATTAAATAAATATTTAACAGAAGAAAAATTAGATGTTTTAGGGCATCCAATTCCAAAACCACAAGATAATCTGGATTGGGATTCTGAAAAATTGTCTTTTGAATTTGAACTTGGTTTGGCCCCAGAATTTAATGTAGAATTAAAAAGCAAAAAAGCCATTACAAGCTATACCATTGTTGCTGGAGATGAAATGATTGAAGATCAAATTAAAAACATCCAAAAGCAATACGGAAAATTAAAATCGCAAACAGAAGTTACCAAAGACAGCGAAGTTACTGGTACTTTTAAAAACGATGAAAAAGGCATTGAAAACACAGTAACCTTAACCTTGGACAAATTTAAAGGTAAAGCTACCGAAAAGAAATTTGTTGGAGCCAAAGTAGGAGATGTTATTACCTTAAAAACAAAAGGACTTTATAACGACGATCACGAATTAATGCATGCTCTTAAATTAGGACATGATGAGGTTCACGATTTGGATATTGAGGTAACATTTACCATAACGGAAATCAATGAGCGTGAATTGGCAGATTTGGATCAAGAGCTGTTTGATAAATTATTTGGTAAAGATGTTGTAAAATCTGTTACAGAATTAAAGGAAAAAATAAAAGAAGATGCTGAAAAGCAATTCAAACAGCAAGCAGACCAGAAACTGTTGAACGATGTTACTGAATATCTTGTTGAAAACACGAAATTTGATTTGCCAGCTGAATTCCTAACCAAATGGATGCAAACAGCAGGAGAAAATCAACTAACGGAAGATGAAGCCAAAGAAGAATACGAAAAGTCTGAAAAAAGCTTACGTTATCAATTGATTGAAGGAAAACTAATTACCGAGAACAATATTCAGGTAACCATGGATGATATAAAAAACCATGCCAAGGAAATGATTAAAGCGCAAATGGCTCAATTTGGTCAAATGAATCCTTCAGATAAAGAATTGGAAGATATTGCAGCTCGTGTATTGTCAAATCAAGATGAAGCTAGGAGAATTTCAGAACAAATTATCAGTCAGAAATTATTGGAGCTTTATAAAGAAAAAGCAAATCTTAAAACCAAAGAACTTACTTACGAGGCATTTGTGAAAGAAGTTTATGGCGACAAATAAGCAGTTCATTCACATTCTTGAAAATAGCACAGACCTTGTGTAAGTGTTAACAAAGTTTTAAAGAATAAATCCTTATATTTAGGCGTTGAAATTTGTAATTTTAACGCCTTTTTAATTCAATTTAATTATATCAAGACATTTATGGACTACGCAAAAGAATTTGAAAAATTCGCTATAAAAGACCAAGGGATCAGCAGTACGTATTACAATAAGATTATAAGTAGTATGTACCCAACAAACCTAACCCCTAACATTATTGAAGAACGCCAAATGAATATCGCCATCTTCGATGTGTTTTCCCGTTTAATGATGGATCGTATTATTTTCCTGGGAACAGGAATTAACGATCAAGTAGCTAACATAATTCAAGCACAACTCTTGTTTTTGGAAAGTACCGACTCTTCTAAAGACATTCAAATATATATTAATTCTCCAGGAGGATCTGTGTATGCAGGACTTGGCATTTATGATACCATGCAGTTCATTAAACCAGATGTTGCTACTATTTGTACAGGAATGGCTGCCTCCATGGGAGCCGTTTTGTTATGTGCTGGAGAAAAAGGAAAACGAAGTGGCTTAACGCATTCTCGTGTCATGATTCACCAACCCTTAGGTGGTGCTCAAGGTCAAGCGAGTGATATAGAAATTACTGCTAGGGAAATACTTATTCTAAAAGAAGAACTTTACAAGATAATAAGTAAACATTCTGGACAGGATTACGACAAAGTATATAAAGATAGTGACAGGGATTATTGGATGAAAGCCGATAAAGCCAAAGAATACGGAATGATTGATGAAATTTTAGTACGTAGCTAAATTAAATTTAAATGTTGTTTAAAGTGCAGTCAAGACATTTTTTTAGAATGGATTCTTCGCTGTGTTCTGAATAATATAATAATGCAAATATTGAACAAAGTAAAGGTTATAAGTGGATGTTGATTTTTTAAAACTATTAACTCTCTTTTACTTTTAACTTTGAACCTTAAACTTAAAGAATGGCAAAGGAAGATTTAGAATGTTCGTTTTGTGGTAGGAAAAAGCCAGAAACAAATTTATTGATAGCAGGATTGGACGCACATATATGCGACCGATGTATCGAGCAAGCTCATGGCATTGTTTTGGAAGAATCTAAACAAAGCGATAAGAGTGAACTCTCTGCCGAACTCATGTTGCGCAAACCACAGCAAATCAAGGAGTTTTTAGACGAGTATATTATTGGCCAGGAAACCACTAAAAAAGTGATGTCTGTGGCTGTTTACAACCACTACAAGAGACTTTTGCAGCCTCCAAGCGATGACGATATTGAAATTCAAAAATCAAATATCATCATGGTTGGGCAAACAGGAACAGGAAAAACCTTGATGGCAAAAACCATAGCCAAAATGCTTAATGTGCCTCTGGCCATTGTAGATGCTACGGTTTTGACCGAAGCTGGTTATGTAGGTGAAGATGTAGAGAGCATTTTAACCCGTTTATTGCAAGCAGCAGAATACAATTTGGACAAAGCCGAAAAAGGGATTGTGTTTATTGACGAGATAGATAAAATTGCCCGTAAAAGCGATAATCCATCAATAACAAGGGATGTCTCTGGCGAAGGAGTACAACAAGCTCTATTAAAACTATTAGAAGGAACTGTTGTAAACGTACCACCAAAAGGAGGACGCAAGCATCCAGACCAAAAGTTTATTGAGGTTAATACTGAAAATATTTTATTTATAGCTGGAGGTGCTTTCGATGGCATTGAAAAAGTAATATCCAAACGCTTGAACATGCAAGCTGTTGGTTATAGCGCTTCCATGTCTGATGAACGTGTGGATCAAAGTAATTTACTGCAATACATTATTCCAAAAGATTTAAAGGATTTTGGCTTAATTCCAGAAATTATTGGTCGTTTGCCAGTGTTAACTTATATGGATCCTTTAGACGCTAAAACTCTAAGAGCCATTTTAACAGAACCTAAAAATGCCATTATCAAACAATACAAAAAATTGTTTGCCATGGACGAAATAGATTTTAGCATTACAGATGGCGCATTAGACTTTATAGTTGAAAAAGCCATAGAATACAAGTTAGGTGCTAGAGGTTTACGCTCTTTATGCGAAGAGATTTTAACCGATGCCATGTTCGAGTTGCCTAGTACAGACGAAAAAGAAATAAAGGTAACAAAGGCCTATGCCGAAGAGAAATTATCTAAAACAACTATTAAGAAACTGAAAGCTGTTTCTTAAAAAACAACTACATGTTTATAAAAAAGTCATTTGTAACAATTTTACGAATGACTTTTTTGTTTAAAATAATTATAAAACTCAATATTCATAAATATCAACAACAAGCCATAAACAGAGTCTTCAATTGGAATATTGCTTATTCTAATACCAAGATTTTCAGCATCGTTATACCAAACAATAGGTTCAACCAAAAAACTGCCTGTTAATACGCCATTGCTTAAAAAGAAAAAGGGCATTACAAATAGATAACTTAAGTAATGTAAAGACAAGTCTGTTTTTTTGTAGATTAAAAACATCAAATAGAAACTAGCAGAAAAAAATGTAACAGGCGTATATAATTTGTTATAATTAATAATAGCTATAACTAATAAAATTGCTGCTAGTGTATAAGAAATAAAGGTTTGTGATTTCTGCAAAATATTGGTTTTAAAAAAGTATTGAAATGCAAAGTAGCTAAACACACAAGCATAAGGAATACAAATAAAAAACAAGACTTCTTCCAAAGGTAAATTCCCAATGTGGATGCCTATTAAATAAGTCTCGTTAAAACCCCAAACTCCTAACTTTGTAAAAATAGCATCCCAAACAACAAATAAAAGAGTTACTATAAGATTGGCTTTTAAAAAGGACTTCCAATCTTTATAAAAAGCATGTTTTGGATAAAAACTAGCAATGAAAGGGATTGATATACAAGCTATATTAACCAATAAATAGGTGTAAGCTTCCATAGGTTATTTGTATTGGTTGTGGTATTTTTTGGGAACAAACAGCATTCCAAAACACTCGCCCTTTTCTTTCCCAAGATGTTTGTGATGTACCTTATGTGCTTTGCGCAAGCCTAAAAGAAATTTGTTTTTGGTGTTTTTAAACCATTTAAAACGTTGATGTATCAACACATCGTGAATTAAAAAATATGTTAGGCCGTATAAAAAAATACCCAAACCAATAAAAAACATAAAATTGAGTTCTGGAACAGCCCCAAAATAAAAGAGCAAAATACTTGGAATAGCGAAAATCACAAAAAAAGCATCGTTTTTTTCAAACACATGTGGATACTTTGGTTGGTGATGATCGGCGTGTAAATACCATAAAAACCCATGCATCACATATTTATGTGTAAGCCAAGTAACCAATTCCATAAGGGAAAAAGTGCCAAGTGTAATAACTGTGTATAATAGAATAATCATATTGAAAGTTACTGATTTTTAGTTTAAAAAAAGTTCAATTTATATCTGATGTATGATTTTGTAAGAATAAACACCTTTAAACCGTTTGAGATTCGAATGCGTCCACTCAAGATTTTTTCAGAATCGGCTTTTTTAAGTTTTTTAAGCAATTTTAAATAATATCTATAAGCTATATAAACTCCAAATCGGCTTTCTAAAGGCAGTTGTACAATCCCTTTATAGGCTTCTTTTAAGTCTATGTTTATGTCATCAATAATTTCTTCCTTTGTAGCGTTGTTCAAAATATTGTTGGACAGATTAGGAAAATACGAGCGTCCCAATTGTTCCATGTCGTCTTTAATGTCCCTTAAAAAATTAACTTTCTGAAAAGCAGATCCCAAATGCCTGGCCGAATCTTTTAAGGCGTTGAATTTGGCTTCATCATTATTTACAAAAACACGTAAACACATTAGGCCAACCACATCTGCAGAGCCATATATATAATTTTCATAAGCCTCCTTGGTTGTGTAATCCGTTACATATAGATCGGCTTCCATACGCTTTAAAAAATCGTCAGCATAGGTATGTAAATTATAATTATGCACAACTTCTTGAAAAGCATTAATAATTGGATTCAAACTTATTTTTCTGTCTAAGGATTTTTTATAGTCCTCAACAAAATCATGGAATAATTCTTTTTGGTTATAACCTTCAAAGGAATCTACAATTTCATCTGCATATCGAACAAACCCATATATAGCATAAATATGCGGACGTATGGATGGAGCAAATAACTTGATGCCCAAAGAAAACGACGTGCTATAGGCATTGGTAACAATTTTGCTGCATTTTAAGCTTGAGGAGTCGAATAACTGTTTCATCTGTTTATATTTATTGTTTTTTATCGATCATATGTAACATCCATGCGATCATTCCTTTGTGTGATTAAATTTTAGTGATGGATGTTTCATGTTAATGATATTTTAAAATTAAGTCACTTACAATCTTCCCGGAAATTAAAGAAGGAGGCACTCCAGGTCCTGGAACGGTAAGTTGTCCACAGAAGTATAGGTTGTTCACTTTCTTGCTTTTAAGTTTGGGCCTTAACACATGTGTTTGTGTAAGTGTGTTTGCCAATCCGTATGCGTTCCCTTTGTAAGAATGGTAATCTTCTTTAAAGTTATTGACACAGTACGATTCTTTAAAAAGGATATGTTTTTTTACAGACTCTCCTGTAATGGTTTCTATTCTATCCATAAGTTGATTGAAATAATGTTCCCGTATTTCTGGTGTGTCTTCAACGTCTGGAGCAATTGGGATTAAAAAAATACCAGCTTCTTTTCCTTCTGGAGCAGTGGTAGCATCTGTAATGCTTGGAAAACTAGCATAAAACAAAGGTTTTTCTGCCCATTCCTTGGTATCGTAAATGGTTTTGGCATGAGCTTCAAAATCTGTGTCAAAAAACAAGGTATGATGCGAAACGTTCTGGAGTTTTTTATTAAACCCTACGTAAAACAATAACGCAGAAGGGGCAAATGTTTTTTTGTCCCAATAAGATTCGGAGTACTGTCTTAAAGCCTTGGGCAATAGGGTTTCTGTGTGGTGGTAATCGGCTCCACTCAATAAAATATCACAAGGGAAATAACTTGAGTTGGTGGTTACACCTGTAACCGATTTGTTTTTTATTTCTATGTTTTCTACCTCACTGTCTGTTATTATTTTCACACCCAAACTTTGTGCAAGTGTTGTCATGGCTTTCACCACTTCGTACATGCCACCTTTGGGATGCCATGTTCCCAATTTGAAATCGGCGTAATTCATAAAATTGTAAAATGAAGGCGTGTTGCTAGGTTTAGCACCTAAGAACAATACTGGAAATTCTAGTATTTTTTGAAGCTGTTTGCTTTTAACATAACCAGAAACCTGATGTTTAATAGTTAGCACAAACTCATACAGCTTTAAAAAGGTTTTGTGGTTTATAATTTCAAAAACATGTTCTCCAGGCTTATAAACCAAGTCCTTTATGGCAATGTTATAATTTCTATGGGCTTTATTGATGAATTTTTGAAGTTTGGCTCCACTGCCTTTTTCAATATTCTCAAAAGTTTGTTTTATATCCTCAAAATTATCGGCAATGGATATGGAATCTTTTTTTCCAAAGTATATTTGATAGGCAGGATGTAATTTGTTTAAGCTGTAAAAATTGGATGAATGAGTGTTGAAATCTTTAAAAAAGCGTTCAAAAACATCTGGCATCCAATAAAACGTAGGCCCAATATCGAAAACAAAACCGTCTTTTTTTAGTTGTCTTGCTCTTCCACCAGTAGTTTTGTTTTTTTCCAATACAGTAACATCAAAGCCATGTTTTGCTAAATAACAAGAAGCTGAAAGGGAGGAAAAACCAGAACCGATTATGACAATTTTTTTTGTTTTCATTTATAATTTTTAATTGAGTAAACCGACAGCCAGAAAGGCTGCCGGCTCACATCTAGCTAACTAAAACCTATTTCAATATGAATTTGAAATATATTTTTTGAATTGAGATTCCTTATAAATTAGGAATCATTACTTTGTTAATTACGTGTATAACACCATTTCCTGCTTGAACATCTACTGCAATAATTCCAATATCTGAAGCTCCAGAGCCATCTGTAATATTGGCAATGTTATCACCAGCTCCTGGAAGTGTAATGGTCATGTTGTCTCCTTGAAGCGTTGCAGCTGTGGTATCTCCAGGATTGTTTAGCATACTGGATGTTACATTGGCTTCGCCTATTACATGGTGTAATAATACTTGTGTCAATACGGCTTCGCCTGGCACAGATTCCAAAGCATCAAAGGCATCGTTTGTTGGTGCAAAAACGGTAAAGTTAGGATTGATTCCGTCGGCATTGCTTCCTTCTGTTCTAGATAAGATGGCTGCAAAATCTGTTCCTGGTGTTAAATCTGTCAATGCTGTCACTAAGGTAGAGAAATTTGGGTCTGCAGCAGCAAACGTCACTACTGTAGGAATGCCAATTACAGTTTCTACGGCATGGATAATACCATTGGTTCCAACAATATCAGCTTCAAAAACAGTAGAAATGCCATTAAAAGTCACACCACTTGAAGTATTAAAGTATAAACTCATTGGGTTTCCACCAGCTCCAGTTGCAGCGGTGTTGGTATATCCTGAACCTGCATCAACCAAGAAACTGGATGTTACGGTTGAACCTATAATAACATGGTTTAATAAAATTTGAGATAAAACGGCAGTGTTTACATCACCTAGAGCTGTTCCATCCAAAAAGGTTGCAAAAGCATCGTTATCTGGTGCCAATACTGTAAAAGGACCAGCTCCTTTTAATACGTTAACCAAATCGCCATCGGCAGCTCCCAAGGCTGTCACCAAACTTGTAAATGATGGGTTTGCTATAGCATGATCCACTATGTCTGGTAAGCCCAATACACCATTAATAATGTGTATGGTTCCGTTGGACGCATCAATATCTGCTGTAGATACAGATGCAGCATTGTTAAATCTTACACCATTTGTGGTGTCAAAAAAGATACTGATGTTTTGATCTCCTGCTCCAGTAGCGCTTCCTTTAGCATAGCCTGAACCAGCTGCTATTAAATCGCTTGATGTCACATCAGACATGATAACGTGGTTTAATAAAATTTGCGAAAGTACATCTGTTGGTACTTGATCTAAGGAACTAAATCCATTGTCAGCTAGAAAAGCTGTAAACGCTGCGTTTGTAGGAGCAAGAACCGTAAAAGGGCCATTGCCACTTAAAACATTTACCAAATCGCCATCAGCTCTGGAAAGAGCAGCAACCAAAGTGGAAAGTTCTGGAGTGTCTAATGCCAACTCAACAATGTTTTTTTCCATTGGAGGTGTTGGTGTTGGATTGTTGTCGTCATCATTACTACATGAAGTAATAAATAATGAGACACATAATAATACGAGTAAAGAGAGTCTTGTTTTCATTTTTGTCTATTTTTAATAATTAAAACTTGGACAAATATATAAAAACTATTAACTTTGTCAAAGAAAATCAAAAAAAAGTTAGACAAAATAAATTTTATTTATATTCTTTAGATGAATTTTTTGTTTAACTTTGCTTTGTAAAACATTAGACATGAGTGTATATACTATGGCGCAAATAGTGGCTTTAACAGGTGTTAAGGCACATACGTTGCGAAAGTGGGAAACCAGATATAATTTTTTGGAACCAGAGAGAACAGATACCAACATCAGGTATTATTCAGACAAACAACTGAAAAAATTAATGAATATTGGAATTCTTACCCGAAATGGTTATCGAATTTCCAAAATAGATAAGATGTCTGATGAAGAAATTCACAAACATATAGCTACAACCTTAATTGAAAGTTCCGAGGAAGATGATATTAGTGCTTTAATTATTAGTGCGCTTGAGATGGATGAAGTGACTTTTGATAGTATCCTTAAGGAACAAATTGTTAAAAGAGGCCTTTTGCAAACCACAACCCAAATAATCTATCCTTTCTTAAATCAAATTGGAGTTCTATGGGGAATTAACAAAGTCATGCCTGCTCAAGAGCATTTTGTTTCTAATTTAATCAAGAAAAAAATGTTTGCTGCCATTGATACCTTGCCATACCCTAAAGAGGATGCTCCAGTTATCTTGATGTTTTTAACTGAAAATGAACATCATGAAATAGGTCTTTTACTGGCTTATTATATGGCTAGGGATTTAGGTTGGAAAGTATATTATTTAGGTCAAAATGTGCCTACGGAGAATATTCAACAAGTCATTGACATAGTTAAACCCAATGCCATGTTGTCTATGTTTATAACTCCAACCCAGGAATCGATTAAAACAAAACTGGATGCTATTTTGGAACAGACCAATTTGCCGTATTGGGTTTCTGGTAATCCTGCTGTAATAGAAGATGTTATGGAAGATGATCGTATCGGATTTATATCCAAACCAGATGATTTAATATTAAAATTGAAACAAATTGATTAAAGTTCGTTATATATACGTATAATAAAAAACCACTCAAATTGAGTGGTTTTTTATTTAGGGTGTATGGATGTTAATTAATAATTTGACACTATATTTTTTTGAAATATGCCTAAATGCTAAATGGAATTTTGCGCTTGAAAACAACATCCAACTGGTATTTATTTTTTTGATATAAATACCAGAGATATGATATTGTTAGTAATTAATAGCATGGTAAAACTAGTATTTTATATGTAAGAAAAAAATGACTAAGTCCATTTTTAGATAAAGCACAAAAAATACTCGATATAAATATTTTTTTTACTTTTTTTTCCGATTAAAAACCTCCTATTTATTTAAATCCAATAAGGCATCCATGTAATCCCTATTGTTTGAAAGTCTTGGGACTTTATGTTGTCCGCCTAGTTTGTTGTTTTGTTTTAGCCAATCGTAAAACAGCTGTTCCCTGGCAATATGGATGGTGGGTTTGTTCAAGGTCATGTTGTTGTATCGTTTGGCTTCGTAATCGGAGTTTAAGGCTTTTAACGCATTGTCAAACAATTCGTTAAAATAGTTTATATCAGTAGGTGGTTTTTTAAATTCAATCAACCATTCGTGAGCTCCTTTTTCCTTGCCTTTCATAAAAATAGGAGCAGCAGTATAATCCACAATTTCGGCTTTGGTTTTTTTGCATACCTTCTTTAAAGCGTCTTCGGCATTTTCTATAATTAGTTCTTCCCCAAAAGCATTAATGTGGTGTTTGGTCCTGCCAGATACTTTAATCCTATAAGGGTTTGTTGAGGTAAACCTAACCGTATCGCCAATTTTATAACGCCAAAGTCCAGCATTGGTAGTAATAACAACGGCATAATTTTTATCGGTTTCAACCTCACTTAGTGGAATAATTTTTTCGTTTGTGGTACCATAGGTATCCATAGGGATAAATTCGTAAAAAATACCATAATCCAGCATAAGCAGTAACTCACTGGAATTGTTTTGGTCCTGTATGGCAAAAAAACCTTCCGAAGCATTATAAATTTCATAATACCTAAAATCTTTTTTTGGTAAAATATTTTTGTATTGCTCTTTATAGGGAAGGAAACTAACACCTCCATGAAAGTAAACTTCCAGATTGGGCCAAATATCAAATAAATTGTTTTTTCCGGTAGTCTCCAAAACATTGTTAAGCAGCACGAGCATCCAGGATGGTACACCAGCCAAGCTGGTAACATTTTCCTGTATGGTTTCGTCCACAATGGCTTGCATTTTTTCTTCCCAATTGCTCATGAGTGAAACCTTGTTGCTTGGTGTGCTACTAAATTCTGCCCAAAAAGGCATGTTATCTATCAAGATAGCCGATAGATCGCCAAACGTGGTTCCGTTTTCTTTGTAAAGTTCTTTGCTGCCTCCCAGTCGCAAGCTCTTACCTGTAAATAATTGGGAGTTTTCGTTGTTGTTTAAATACATGCATAATAAATCCTTGCTAGCTGCGTAATGGCAGTCTTCCAATGAGTCTTCGCTAACAGGAATAAATTTGCTTTTGGCATTGGTGGTACCACTGGATTTTGCAAACCACTTAATGGGTTGTGGCCAAAAGATATTGTTTTCGCCCAAACGTGAACGTTCAATGTTTTGTTGATACTCCTCGTACGTGGAGATTGGAACCCGTTCAGCAAAGGTTTTGTAATCGGTAATGGATTCAAAACCATATTGTTTGCCAATTTCAGTGTCTTTAGCCTTGTTAATAAGTTGTAAAAGCAATTCTTGTTGTACTTCATTGGGATATTTTAAAAACAGTTCTATTTGATGGAACCGCTTTTTTAAAAACCAGGAAGCAATAGAATTTACTATGGGTATTGGCATATTTGCATGATGTTTTAAAAAATAAAAATAATACTTTTTTTATGAAATGGGTATCAAAAAGTCACATTTAGAGCTTTCCTAGTGAATGTTTAAAAATTTGATACAAATTTCTTAATGTCGTGAAATTTTTATCCTATTTTTAGAAATAAAAAATTTAAACGAATGACTTACCAAGGTGTTTTAACAAAAATGAAAACGGAATTTTCTGAGCCTATTCAGTATTATTTAGTGTTTGAGACAGACTTTATTCACATAAATCAGTTGTTGGAAAAAACCATACGTATTCAATTTGTGAAACATCAATGTTTAAATTGTGGTTTGGATAAGCCCATCTTCCGACAAGGATTTTGCAAAAGTTGTTTTTTTGATATTCCCCAAGCAGCCGATTGGATTATGAGGCCAGAATTAAGTACGGCTCATTTAGGCAAAGAGGATAGGGATCTTGCATATGAAAAACAAGTACAGTTACAGCCACATGTGGTGTATTTGGCAAATTCCAGTAATGTAAAAGTGGGAGTTACCAGAAAAAGCCAGATTCCTACCAGGTGGATTGATCAAGGAGCTCATGAAGCCATAGAAATTGTTGAAGTGCCTAACAGATATCTAGCTGGCATTACTGAAGTGGCTCTAAAGGATCATGTGGCAGATAAAACCAATTGGCGAACCATGTTAAAAAATGATATTGCAGATGAAGACTTGGTAAGTTGGAGAGAAAAACTAAAACAGTATATCCCTGACGAAGCCAAAGATTATTTTATTGCTTCAAATTCTGAAACAAATATTCAGTTTCCCGTGTTACAGTATCCAACAAAACCTAAAAGTTTAAATTTGGATAAAACCCCTAATTTTGAAGGGAAATTGGTAGGTGTTAAAGGGCAATATCTTATTTTTGAAGACAATACTGTTTTTAATATTCGTGGCAGTGAAGGGTATGTAGTGGCAATATCCTTAGTGTAAAATCAGTCTTTTTTTAATCGCATTTCCAAGTATTTGTTGGTAAAGCCAAGACTTTCATACAGTTTTATAGCTGGATTGTTGGGTTCTACATGCAAGGCAACATCACCTTCTAACAAAGCTATGGCTTCTTGTAGGAGCTTTTTGCCTATGCCTTTGCCTCTGGACTTTTTGTCTACGGCAATGTATACCAAGATGTTCTCAGGGATATAACCGTTCATGCCAGTTTTGTTAACAATGGTTATGCCCATAACCACCTTATGTTCTTTAATAAGCAAAACAAAACCTCCAAAAGAAGTTTCAATGTTTTTCACAGCGTAATCCAGGCATTTGGAAATATCTTCTTTGGTATCACTAAATTCCTGTAAATGCGTGTGTAAAAAATTTACAATGTTTTGTTTTTCTTCTTCTGAAGGTTTTGTATTGCAATCATATACTTTAAAAGAAAGCATATATCTGTTTTTAGATCTCTTCTTGATCTCTTAAGCTTTGAATATAGGCAGCTTTTTGCACTTGTCTTCTTCTTTTTACAGAAGGTTTGGTAAAAAACTGGTTCTCTCTAATATTCTGCATAATCTTCACATTTCTGTGTTTCTTTTTATAGCGCTTTAGAGCTCTGTCAATTTTTTCTCCTTCTTTTATTTCAATTTTTATCATGTGTTATATTTATTTTCTAGTTAAATAGTAAAGTTATGTAATTTTTATTTTTTCGACTCTCTTATATATGGTTTTGCAGTTTTTAAGGCGTTGATTATTGAGTTGTTTTGGAGTTACTGTTAAAAACGTCATAACACCCTTCAATTTATACACGCATAGTTCCCTTGGAAACCATCAATTTTAAATCCATAGGGATTATTGATATCATACTAGCCCAAATAGGTTCTCAATATCTTATTTTTTGAAGTGTGCCTTAACCTTCTAATCCCTTTTTCTTTTATTTGCCTTACACGTTCTCTGGTAAGTCCAAAGGTTTCGCCAATTTCTTCCAGGCTCATAGGCTGTTCGTTGTTTATGCCATAATACAGTCTAACCACATCTGCTTCTCTTTGCGATAAGGTATTTAAGGCTCTATTTACTTCCAAGTTCAACGAATCGTTCATAAGCGTTTTATCTGGGTTTGGTGACTCCCCAGATTTAACCACATCGTACAAGCTGGAATCTTCGCCTTCTTTTAAAGGTGCATCCATAGATAAATGGCGACCAGAATTTTTAAGGGACTGTTTTACATCGCTTACGGTCATTTCCAGCTCCTTGGCAATTTCTTCCGGACTTGGTGGTCGCTGATGTGCTTGCTCTAAATAGGAGTAGGCTTTGTTTATTTTATTTATAGATCCAATTTTGTTAAGTGGTAAACGTACAATCCTGGACTGTTCGGCCAAGGCCTGTAATATGGCTTGTCTAATCCACCAAACAGCATAGGAAATAAATTTAAATCCTCTGGTTTCATCAAAACGTTTGGCAGCTTTTACCAAACCTGCATTTCCTTCATTTATTAAATCGGGTAAGGTGAGTCCTTGATTTTGATATTGTTTTGCAACAGATACCACAAATCTCAAATTTGAAGTGGTTAACTTATCTAAAGCAAGTTGGTCTCCTTCCCGTATGCGTTGTGCCAACTCAACTTCTTCGTCGGCTGTGATTAATGGAAGTTTACTAATGTCTTGCAAATATTTGTCCAACGATTTGGACTCTCTATTTGTTACTTGCTTGGTGATTTTTAATTGCCTCATTCAGATTATTTTATAGTGTCAATCTATCAATGTAACCTTTTTGTTGACAAATCCAAATAAATGACCTTTTCTTTTCAAAAATTGGCTTGTAAACAACTGAAAATCAATAAAACTTAACAAATAATTAAGATTTGCTATTTTATGGAATCAGTCTTTTTGGACTTGTTTATAGACTCATTGAACAAATCTTTTACAGATTTAGGTTTGGTGTTGTTGGTGGAGTCTTTTGGTTTGCTACTGTTTCCTTTAATAATATCGTCCAACACGTTCTTAATGGGGTTGGAGGTTGGCTTGGTATTGTTGGTGGAGTCTTTTGGCGTGTTAGTGTTTGTTGATGGGTTGTTAACACCACCTAACAATTCCAGTATTTGATCTTTCCCTTTGTTTATTAGCTTTTGTTTTTCAATTTCAATAAGTTGTTTGGTAAGATTGGCAACACCACTCGTTAAATCGGTTTTTACATTTGGGCTGTTGAAGATTCCAGTAATATTTGCTGTTACAGGAATGGATAAGTTGTTAACTGCTTCATCGTCAATTTTTCCAATAAGCCTGTTAATGTCACTCCCTAAATATTTGGCTGGTACTTGAAAAACAGCTTTATAATCCATGGTGTTTGTAAAGCTATGCGATCCATTAATGGTAATATTTATATCCTGATATTTAATGTTAAAGGGCTTGATGTTTACCATGCCATTTTCAAAAGTCAAGTTGGTTTTTAGGTCTTTTAAATCCAGTTTACTGAAATCCACAAAACTCAAGGCATTGTTTAGTGCACTTACAAGGGCTTCGTTTTTAGGTTTGATTTCAGTAGTCTGTACTTCAGCAAAAGCATTTCCATTTATGCTATTTAAATCCGGAGTGAAATCACTGCCTAAATTTCCGGAAAGTGCAATGGTACTGTTTAACTTTCCTTGAAGTGCACTTGCAATTGGCGCCAAACTTTGAAGCAGTTCCAAATCGTTGAAAGATTGGGAAATATCAAATTGGTTCATGTCCAGGTTCATCATAAAGGTTGGTGTAGTAGTTGCTGTGTCCACATAACCATCCAGCAGGAGCTTTCCTTTAAAAATATCTGAACTCATGTTTCGTAATACGGCTTTTTCGTCTTTTACGTACAGATTACCTTTTACGTTGGACAAAGTTAAATTGTCATAATACACTGTTTTGGCGTCTGCATTTATTTTGCAATCCAAAAAGGCTGGAATTTTAAAGGTTTCGGTAGTTTTTGATGTTTGTTCTTCGTTGTTTTTAGTGTTTGAAGCTGTTTCTTTCATAAAATCGCTTAAGTAAAACGCGTTGGAATTTACTTGAAACTCACCTTCCAGTTTTTTGTCACTAAATACAAAACCCAGTAAATTATTAATGGTTCCATTGGCAGTTATGTCGCTTTTTCCAGTAGAAGCATCAAACTTATTCAGTTTAATGGTTCCAGGGTTGAAAACAATGGCAGCTTCTGAAATTACAATTGGGTTAACCAAGTCTTCCGAAGCATATTTGAAACCTCTGATATTTAGGTTTCCATTACTTTTTATACGCTGGTATGCATTGTTTTCTATGGCATCCATATCAAAACTTGCAGCTAGCTTGGCAGTTAGTATTCCGGTTAAATCTGTATCTAAATCTATAGGATAGGCTTTGCTCAGGTTTGCTAAGTTTAAAACACCATCCACATTGGCATCAACAGTCATATTGGTGGTAAGGTTTTTAATGACTGCCGAAGATTTAAAGACATCTTGATCAATTTTAAAATTCAAGGTTTGTAAATCCACATATGTATCGTCTGCATTTCCTGTAGTGTTTATTACCGAAGCGTTTATTGAAATGTCTTCCACGCGTTTTGGTAAATCGGGATATTTAAAACCTGCGTTATTTGAAACCATGTTAATGTCCAGGCTTGGAATGGTTTCTTCTGTCATCGTCCCTTTTATAATTCCTTTAATTTTAAAGTTCCCTGTGGTTTCCACTTGATCCAGGTTTTTGGAATAGGTTTTTGGGATAACTGCTAAGAAATCCCTAAAGTCCGAACCAGGATTTTCAAAACTAATGTCTATTTCCTGGCCTTCTTCCAGCAACTGCACATACCCTTGAAATTCCAATGGCAGTTGATTGATATAGGCTTTGTTTTCTTTAAAGGCATATTTATTATTGGCTAAATCCAAGCCAATTAAGGCATCCAACTTTATGTCGTTATTGCTTAAATATTCAGTGCTGTCTATTTTTAAACTCACTCTAGCACTGGTTTTTGTGTCTAATTGGGATACCTCTCCAGAAAACGTTCCTTTTCCGGAATGGTTCAATTCTGTAATATAAAATGCCATATTGGAACTTTCATCCAAATAGGTTAGTGCACTATTGTCTATGGCATAATCTTTTACGTCCAAGGTAAATCCTTTAGAGGAATCCTGAGCTGTTTCCGGTTGGTCTTCAGTATCCTTGAAAATATCGAAATTGGTTTCGCCTCTTTTGTTTGTTTTTAGGGTAATAAGAGCCTCATCCAAATAAATTTCGTTAACAACAATTGGGCCTTCATTGGCTTTTTTAAACAGTTCTTTAATGGACATGTCTAAGGAAATGGATTTTGCAGACGCCAAAGTCTCGTCTTTAAAAGGTTCGAAATTGGTGATCAACAAATCGGAAACACTCACCTGGGCTTGAGGAAAACTTCTTATAAAGCTAAGGTTCACATCGCTAAATTCTACATGCGCATTTAAGTTTTCGTTGATGGTTCGTTTTACTATTTCTTTAATTTTAGATTGAAAAACAAATGGGATGGCAATTAATAAGAGCAATATAGTCAATAAAGTAATTCCAATGATTTTGAATACTTTTTTCATGTATAGTGATTTTATGGTTATTGTAAGTATATACGTATAAAGTAGTACGAAAGTTGCTTAAAAACAAAAGTTTAATAAAACTTTAATAGTGTAACAAATCTAATAATTGGTTTGCTTTTAAGTTGACGGTTTTAAAATAGAGATTGTCTCGAAAAAGAAAAGATGTAACCAGCATGGTATTGAGGCAGTTGAAAACGACAGGAATTTTTAATATGTAATTTTTTCAGGTTCCTTTTAAATTGTGAATAAATAGGTTTGGTAAATATAAGCTATTAAATTTTCTTTTAGTTAATTTGTTTTTTCAATGGATACACGACGTAAAATTTACATTTCTTTAGGCAGTAACAAAGGCGACAGGTTAAAAAACCTGCAAGATGCCATTAATCTTATCTTTGAAAGAATTGGAAAAATAAACATCATTTCCAAGGTTTATAATTCGCCAGCTTTTGGTTTTGAAGGAAGCGATTTTTTGAATTGCTGTGTGATTTTTGAAACAGACATAGCTCCAGATGAGATCATGCTGGCTTTGCTAGAGATAGAAACGTCCATGGGAAGGGTAAGGGAAGCAAATGCAGGATACGAGTCCAGAACCATAGATTTGGACATCTTGTTTGTGGACGAAGACGTACTGGAAACCAAACTCCTGAAAGTGCCACACCCAGAATTGCACAAACGCAAATTTGTTTTAAAACCCTTATTGGAAATTGCTCCCAAACTAACGCATCCAACCTTGCACAAAAATGTGTACGATTTACTGGAGACATGCGAAGATACAAGTGTTTTGGAACCCATTAATATTTGGTTAAAAAACCCAAGCAAGCAATTTCAGTTTTCACACTATAATTACATAGCTATTGAAGGAAATATTGGCGCAGGAAAAACCAGTTTGGCAACTATGATCTCCAAGGATTTTAATGCCAAATTAATATTGGAACGTTTTGCTGAAAATCCGTTTTTGCCAAAATTCTACGAAGATGCCAAACGCTATGCCTTTACTCTGGAAATGTCTTTTTTAGCAGACAGATATCAACAAATCAGTGACGATTTATCGCAATTGGATTTGTTTAAGGATTTTATCATTAGCGATTACGATATTTTTAAATCCTTGATTTTCTCTAAAATCACCTTGCCGGAAGATGAATTTAAACTTTACAGAAAACTCTTCTACTTAATGTACAAGGATATTGCCAAACCAGAACTGTATGTGTATCTATATCAAAATACGGCTCGTTTGCAAGAAAACATTAAAAAGCGTGGTAGAGAATATGAACTGAATATTGAAAACGAATATTTAGATAAGATTAACTCTGGCTATTTGGAATTTTTAAAAAACCAATCGGAATTACACGTGAAAATCATTGATATTTCCGAAAGGGATTTTGTTGATAACCGAAAAGATTATCTTTGGATTTTGAATGAAATATGCAAAACCGATGATGCCAGATAGCATAAAGACTGTCAACGACAGATTGGTTGTTGGAATGAAGGCCAACATGAGTTTTAAAACCATGCAACAGGAAACAGGGAATTTGGCCAGACAGTTTATGCCCAGACGCAATGAAATTTCGTCCCGAATTGGTACACATGTGTTTTCCATACAGGATTTTGGCGATTTTTTATTGAAAAACATCACAGCACTAACTGAATTTGAAAAATGGGTTGGAGTGGAAGTTTCAAATTTCGATCATGTTCCTGAAGGTATGGAAACTCTTGTTTTAAAGGCAGGAACCTACGCTGTGTTTACTTATAAAGGAGCTATGCAGGATGTTTTAAAGTTTAAACAGTCTATTTTTAAGGACTGGTTGCCAAATTCAAATTACCAATTGGATACTAGAGCCCATTTTGAAATATTACCCGAAAATTATAGTAAGGATTTGCATGCAACTGAAGAAGATTTTTGGATTCCAATAAAATAATAAAGTTAATGTAAACAGAACAAGGTTGTTACAATTCGTCCTTTATTAGCTTCCAATACATGTTCATCCATTATTTTTTCATCTTTAATTTTTAAATGAAAAGGAGGTGCTGTTAAAACAACACCACTGTTTTTTTTAAGCCTGATACCTTGACCGGAAATAATATCTTTGTTTGGTGTAAATGTGCCCAAAGGAAGGTGTTCGGTTAAGATAATGTATTTATAACGGTTTAGTTGTTTAACTATTTCTTTAATTTCAGCATTGGAAACATGTTGAAGCACTTGTCTTAAAATAAGGCAATCGGCTTGTGGCAAAGCGTCTTTAAAGATGTCCAAACATTGAAACTCCAGGTTGTTATATTTGTACCGTTTTTTGTTTCGTTCAATAAGCGCATCCACAATATCTATGGCAATGTATTTTTTGGTTAGTAAAACCAACTGGTTTCCTATGTTAAAATCGCCACAGCCTAAATCGCAAACAACCAAATTGTGGTTGTGTGATGTTAAAAAAGACCTGACAGCTTGTAAATAAGGGTTTGTAATTTTTGGGTCGTGAGACCCTGTTCCAGAGTAAAAATCAAATGTGCTTCCTCCCCAAAGTTTCATGTCGTAGATTTGAGTCATGACAGCTTTTGTAGGCCAAGGTTTTTTTAATTTTTTTGTCACTTGTTTTAGATTGCCTGAAGTTTAGAAAATAAATCCCATACTACCACGCCACAGCTCACAGAAATATTTAATGAATGTTTGGTTCCAAATTGCGGGATTTCTAAAACCACATCGCTGGCAGAGACCACATCTTGGGCCACGCCTTTTACTTCATTCCCAAAAACCAAGGCGTAACGTGTGTTTTTTTTAGGGGTAAATTGATCAAGCATCATGGCGTTTTCGGCTTGTTCCACAGCTATTACTTTTATGTTTTCGGCTTTTAGTTTATGGATAAGTGTTAAAGTGTCTTCTACATATTCCCATGCAACGGTTTCGGTGCTTCCCAAAGCTGTTTTGTGGATGTCTTTATGTGGAGGTGTTGCAGTAATGCCACAGAGGTAAATTTTTTCTATTAAAAAAGCATCACTAGTTCTAAAAACAGAACCAATATTATTCAAACTTCTTATATTATCCAGTATAATGATTAATGGTGTTTTTTTTACCTCCTTAAAATCTTCCACACTCAATCTGTCTAACTCGCTGTTTTTTAGTTTTCGCATTTTAAAAATTGTGAATAATTGTAAATAACTTCTATGGTTTGGCCTTTACAAAACATGAAATTATGGTTACATTAGCAACCTTACATAAAAAGCAAAAGTAACACATAAAAATCATTTATCCATTGGTGGATTTCCGACTTTATGGAAATGAAAAAACAAGATGACAAAAAAGACTAAAAAAATAACCCCTTTAATGAAACAATACAATGCCATTAAGGTAAAGTATCCAGATGCCTTGTTGTTGTTTCGTGTTGGAGATTTTTATGAAACTTTTGGTGAGGATGCCATAAAAACGGCTAAAATTTTAGATATTATTTTAACCAAAAGAGGTGCCGGAAGCGAGAGCGAAACCGAATTGGCTGGCTTTCCCCATCATTCTTTAAACACCTATTTGCCCAAACTTGTAAAAGCCGGAGAGCGTGTTGCTATATGTGATCAGTTGGAAGACCCAAAACAAACCAAAACCATTGTAAAACGAGGTGTAACCGAATTGGTGACTCCAGGAGTGGCTTTTAATGATGAGGTTTTAACATCGAAATCCAATAATTTTTTATGTTCTGTATACTTCGGAAAAACCCATATTGGAATTTCATTTTTGGATATCACCACTGGAGAGTTTTTAACCTCTCAAGGGAACGAAGAATACATCGATAAGCTCCTTCAAAACTTTAAACCCAGTGAAGTGCTTGTGCCCAAACAAAAACGAAGTGAGTTTAAATCGGTCTTTGGTGATGATTTTCATACGTTTTATTTAGAGGATTGGGTATATCAAATAGATTATGCAAACGAAACCCTTGTCAAGCATTTCAATACAAAAACCTTAAAAGGCTTTGGAATTGAAGATTTGTATGAAGGTATCATTGCTTCTGGGTCTATCTTGCATTATTTGGCAGAAACACAGCATAACAAACTACAGCATATCACATCAATTGGCAGAATTGCCGAAGACGATTATGTGTGGATGGACAAGTTTACCATAAGAAACCTGGAACTTTATTATTCCACCAACAACAATGCTGTAACCTTATTGCATGTTATAGATAGAACCATTTCTCCCATGGGAGGACGTTTGCTAAAACGTTGGTTGGCCTTGCCTTTAAAGGATGTGAAGAAAATAAAACAGCGACATGAAGTGGTTGATTATTTAAGTAAAAACAAACAAATACTTCAAAAGATCCAAAACCACATCAAGCATATTGGCGATTTGGAACGCTTAATTTCTAAAGTAGCGACTGGTAAAGTAAATCCCAGAGAGGTCATTCAACTTAAAAACTCCCTAGAGGCTATTGTACCAATAAAGGCCATAGCTTCCAATTGTGACAATACTTCCTTAAAAGCAATAGGAGACACCTTGCAAAGTTGTGATGTTTTACGTGAAAAAATAAAAGAAACATTAAACGAAGATGCGCCTGTAAATGTATTGAAAGGCTTTACCATTGCTGAAGGGTTTTCTAAAGAACTTGATGAATTACGAGGGTTGTCGCATTCTGGAAAAACCTATTTGGATACCATGTTGCAACGTGAAACGGAACGCACTGGAATCACCTCTTTAAAAATCGCATCAAACAATGTCTTTGGTTATTATATTGAAGTAAGAAACACCCATAAAGATAAAGTTCCAGCCGAGTGGATTAGAAAGCAAACCCTAGTAAATGCCGAACGTTACATTACAGAAGAACTCAAAGAATACGAAGCTAAGATTCTTGGAGCCGAAGAACGTATTCTTGCTATAGAGCAGCAGTTGTTTTCAGAACTTACTGTTTGGATGATGCAATATATAAAGGCCGTTCAGCAAAATGCAAACCTTATTGGGCAAATGGATTGTTTGTGTGGTTTTGCCCAATTGGCAATAGACAACAAGTATGTATATCCTACCATGGATAACTCAACAGATTTAGATATTAAAGACGGTAGACATCCAGTAATTGAAAAACAACTACCACCTAGTGAAGCGTATATAGCAAACGATGTGTTTTTAAATAGGGACACGCAGCAAATTATCATGATTACAGGTCCAAATATGTCTGGTAAATCGGCTATTTTACGTCAAACAGCATTAATAGTGCTATTGGCTCAAACGGGAAGTTTTGTTCCAGCCAAAGAAGCCAGAATTGGTGTGGTTGATAAAATTTTTACCAGAGTAGGAGCCAGTGATAATATTTCCATGGGAGAATCTACTTTTATGGTTGAAATGAATGAAACAGCCTCTATTTTAAATAACCTATCGGAACGAAGTCTTGTTTTGCTTGACGAAATAGGTAGGGGAACCAGTACCTATGATGGAATTTCTATCGCTTGGGCCATTAGCGAGTATTTACATGAGCATCCTGCAAAAGCCAAAACCTTGTTTGCAACCCATTATCACGAACTTAATGAAATGACCGAAACGTTTGAACGCATAAAAAACTATAATGTTTCAGTAAAAGAGTTGAAAGATAACGTTCTTTTTTTAAGAAAGTTGGTGGCTGGTGGCTCTGCACATAGTTTTGGGATACATGTAGCCAAGATGGCTGGCATGCCACAACAGGTGTTGCATCGAGCCAATAAAATATTAAAGAAATTGGAACAATCCCATTCCAGCGAAGAGCTAACAGAAAAAGTTAAAACATTGGATAACGAGATGCAGTTAAGCTTTTTCAACCTGGACGATCCTTTGCTGGAGAACATAAAAGAAGAGATTTTGCATATTGATATTGATACCTTAACGCCAGTGGAAGCACTTATGAAATTGAACGAAATAAAACGCATGTTGGTTAAGAAAAAGATGGCTTAAAAATAAATTGCATTATTTTTTAAAAAAGGCTTTGCAGTTCCTAGAAATATTTTAAATTTGCATCCGCAATCGAGAGATTGTAGGCCTGCCAAAAGACAGGCAAGTTCATAAAAAACTGCGAAAGTAGCTCAGGGGTAGAGCATCACCTTGCCAAGGTGAGGGTCGCGGGTTCAAATCCCGTCTTTCGCTCTAGACACTGTTAGAAAATATAATGCTGAAGTGGTGGAATTGGTAGACACGTTGGACTTAAAATCCAATGAACATTAGTTCGTGCGGGTTCAAGTCCCGCCTTCAGTACAGATGAAAGCCGAAACGCAAGTTTTCGGCTTTTCTGTTTTTAAGTTTATCCTTTTGTTTGTGTCATATTATCTGCCACTACAATAATATAATTTGCTATCTCTGCTTTTTCTTGCTTTGTTAGTTCTTCCCATTCAGATTGCATAACAGTTGTAACAGATTTTATATTTAAGCCAGGTTGTATTTTGTTGATCCACCATATAATGCCTTGATTGTAATTGGAGTGATAAGAGCCTTCAAAATGAAACAAAAAATCTCCAGGTTTAAAATTTTTAAGGGAAAAATGCGCCATGGTAGCATCTTTAGAGGCTTGGGCTATTTGGATATTCAGCATATTGGGAGGCACGTGTCCACCCATATTATCAGCCATTTCTGCATAGGCTTTTACGTTTGGGTCAAAATAGGTTTCTAAATCTGGACTTATCATGGCAAGTGCTTCAGGGCTTAATTCTTGTAAAGCGTCCATGCCTTTTTTACTTAACATGGAAGCATAGCGTCTTGGGATGTTTGTTGCAATAAACCTAAGTTTTTTGTCTTTGGCAAATTCAAGTAAAGGTTTGTAATCTGTTTTGTAATTGCTCCATAATTGCGTGATTTCAGGAAGCATTTTGTCTTCGGCATAAAATCCATTTAAATATTCGTTTAATACCAATTGGTTTCCATTCTCAAACATTTCGGCACCAAAATAGAGTTTGTCTCCTTTTATTTCAAAGAAACTTTTGCTCATCTCCAATTGCAACCAATGTGAAATAGGGTTGTTATGGTATTCTCCAAAAAAAACCATGTCACTCTCTGCCAGGTCTTTAATCATTTTATCACAATCTGCTGGTTTGCCATTGTTTTTAAACAATAAATAAGCCGGTTTGCTTTGGGCAGACATTGTTATAAAAATTAAGCATGTGAATATTGTTAATACTGGTTGTTTCATGTAGGGTTATTTTCTTTTGGGTCTTTTTTTAGGTTTTTCAATATTTTTTACAAAAATCAATTTATGTTTGCTTTTTGGGGTTTCCCTTCTTTCAATTTCAAAATTATCAGTGGAGTTGATCAAGGGAGTTAATTTTTCAAAGCCATAGTTTCTGGAATCGAAATTTGGCTGTTTTTTCTGTAGTAAACTACCAACATCTCCAAGAAATGCCCAGCCTTCCTCATCAGACAAATCATCTATGGTTGTAGAGATCAATTTTATAACTTGTGGTGTAATTTTGTCGATGCTGTCCTTGTCTTTTTCTTTGGTAGTGGTATCGTCTTTCTTTTCAGATTGTTTTCTTAATATTTCAACATAAATAAATTTGTCGCATGCCACAATAAAAGGGGTTGGGGTCTTTTTTTCACCAATGCCAATCACCTGCATGCCTGCTTCCCTTAATCTGGTGGCCAATCTTGTAAAATCACTATCGCTGGAAACCAAACAAAAACCATTTACTTTATTGGAGTAAAGTATGTCCATAGCGTCAATGATCATGGCAGAATCTGTGGCATTTTTGCCTGAAGTATACGCGTATTGCTGTATGGGTGTAATGGCATTTTGTAATAATAGATCTTTCCATTTAGAAAGATGAGGTTTGGTCCAATCACCATAAATTCGTTTAATGGTTGGATTGCCGTATTTTGCAATCTCTTCCATCATTTCTTTTACATGAGCCGAAGGAATATTGTCTCCATCTATAAGGACTGCTAAATTTAAATTCATGATGTATGTTTTGTTGTTTTCAAAGTTTTACAAGATATTGAATTATCCAGAAGAAAAGGGTTTTTTGAACATTAAATTATGGAAGACATGTCTTGTTAACACTTGTTAAACCAATTAAGTATTTGTGCTTTTGGTTATTTCAAATGTTTTTAAGGCTTCTATGGTAGCGTTATAGCCAATATCGAAAATGTGTTTTAAATTCTTTTTGTCGAAGGTCCCAAACTTGTCCAAACCTTTAGGGCAAACAACTAAATCGCACTTCTTGAATTTCATGTAATCTTCCCTAACAGATTTTAATTTGAATGCTCTCTCTGCAACATGATGGGAATGCTTCAATTCTTTGATGTCTATGGTTTCAAAACCGTTTACGTAAATACCAATGATGATGTCACACTGTTTTTTTAAGAGCTCTACGGGAAAATTATTTAAGGTGCCACCATCCACATAATAGGAATCATTTATTTTAACGGGTGAAAACACACCTGGAAATGCAGCAGAAGCTAATATGGGTTTAATAAGTTCCCCTTCTTTAAAAACCACCAAATCGCCATTTAAAATATTGGTAGCAGTTATTTGAAGGTCTTTTTTTAAAATGCTAAAATCATCTTCAGAAAAATAGGTTTTGAAATTGTTGTAAAATTTATCAGCATCTAAAATCCCAGGTTTACGAATGGCATATTTGGTAATGTCCAAAATGGAAATAGACTTAAAAAACCTTAAAATATCGTCCCAATTATATCCAGAAGCATACAAAGCGCCTACTATGGCGCCTGCACTGGTTCCAGCGATATGGGTTGGGTAAATGCCATGTTCTTCAAGGGCTTTAATTGCTCCAATATGTGCAGCACCTCTCATGCCTCCACCAGATAAAACCAATCCTATTTTCATGTTTCATAATTTAATTTGATTCAAAAATACATTTATTCCTAAACTCTTAAAATGACAGCAATCATTTTAATTTAAAGGAACTTAAGCTATCTTTGAAAGGCTTATAAAACAATCTATGCAAAAAACCACGCACCTTTTTAAATCTTTTTTTATTGAAGTTGGCGAGCTCTCGTATTTTGCTGGTCGGTTTTTTATGGAAGTATTTTCCAGGCCATTTGAGTTTAAGGAACTTTTAAGGCAATGTTACAGTGTTGGCAATAGGTCTATTTTATTGGTTGGCGTTACCGGCTTTATCATTGGGTTGGTTTTAACGCTTCAAACCAGGCCAACTTTAGAGGAATTTGGTGCTGTTTCTTGGATGCCTTCCATGGTTAGCATCTCTATTATTAGAGAGATTGGGCCTGTAATTATTGCTTTGACTTTTGCAGGAAGGATTGCCTCTGGAATTGGGGCAGAATTGGGCTCCATGAAAGTGACTGAACAAATAGATGCCATGGAGGTTTCTGGAACCAATCCGTTTAAATTTTTAGTGGTAACCAGAATCCTTGCAACCACTTTAATGTTGCCAATTTTGGTTGTGTTTGGCGATGCCATTGCACTTTACGGATCTTATATTATAGAGAACTTAAAAGGGGACGTTTCTTTTGTTTTGTATTTTAACAAGGTGTTTAATGCTTTGGAATTTAGCGATATCATACCTGCTACCATTAAAACGTTTTTCTTTGGTTTTGCCATAGGACTTGTAGGTTGTTTTAAGGGCTATAATTGTGAAAAAGGCACTGTTGGAGTAGGTTTGGCAGCAAATTCGGCAGTGGTGTTTTCTTCCATGTTGCTGTTTGTGCTGGATTTTATTGCAGTTTTTGTAACCGATATATTTTTTGAGATTTAAAAGATGAACCAAAAGCAACATATACAAGAAATTGAAGGATTAAGCACTAAAACGCGAATGCTTGAAATTGTGGATTTAAGAAAGTCTTTTGGAAACAATCATGTATTGAACGGATTTAATCTGGAACTTTTTGAAGGTGAAAATCTTGTGATTATGGGGAAATCTGGTTCAGGGAAATCGGTTATGATAAAATGTCTTGTAGGCTTAATGCAACCCGATGCGGGAAGTATTAGGGTTATGGGTAAGGATATAACCAAACTAAACAGAATGGAATTGGACGATATTCGTACAGAAATCGGTTTTCTGTTCCAAGGAAATGCCCTTTACGATTCCATGACTGTTAGGGAGAACCTGGAATTCCCATTAAGAAGGCACAAGCAAAAATTTGGGGACATAAAAGACACCACACCATTGGTTACAGAAGCCCTGGAGAGTGTGGGATTGGCACATACAATGGATTTAATGCCTTCTGAGCTTTCTGGAGGGATGCAAAAACGGATCGCCTTGGCAAGAGCTCTCATTTTAAAACCCAGAATCATTTTGTACGACGAACCAACCAGTGGTTTGGACCCAATAACGTCTAAAGAAATTATTGAGCTTATGAGGCGTGTGCAAAAGCAATATAAAACCTCTTCTTTAATAATCACGCACGATGTGGATTGTGCCAGGGTTGTTAGCGAACGCATGATTTTACTGGTAGATGGCACGAATTATGCCGAAGGCACTTTTGCCGAATTGGCTTCGTCTAAAGACGAACAAGTAAAAGCGTTTTTTAAATGATTTAAAAAGAGCTCTTTCCCTGTATGCAAATAGGTAGGTTTTAGGGAGTGAATAAAAATATAGATATGAAAAAAACAAGTAAAGAAACATTTAACCTAGGCCTTTTTGTCATTATAGGCATGGCTATTTTTATTGCTGCCATTTATTTTATTGGGGAACAAAAAAACATGTTCGATAAAACGTTTACCATTAGCGCCAATTTTAACAATGTGAATGGTTTAATGCAAGGAAACAACGTGCGTTATTCTGGAATTAATGTAGGAACGGTTAAAAATATTAATATGATAAACGATTCTACCATTAATGTGGAGCTGGTTATTAATGAAAAGATGGTCAAGCACATAAAAAAAGATGCCATAGCCACTATTGGTTCTGATGGTTTGGTGGGAAACATGATTGTGAACATAATTCCAGGAGAAGGTTCTGCTCAACCCATTTCACAAGGCGATATTATTGAATCCTATACTAAAATAGGTACTGGAGAAATGCTGAACACCTTAAATACCACCAATGAAAATGCTGCTTTATTAACCTCTAAATTATTGGATATTGTTAACAGCATCAACAAAGGTAAGGGAACTTTGGGCATGTTGATTAAAGATACCCTTGTAGCTGGAGATGTTAAATTAACCTTGGAAAATTTAAAACACGCCAGTTTGGAAGCCAACAACACCATGTTGGGTTTAAATGCGTTAATACATAAAATTGATATGGATAATAGTGTAGCTGGTGTTTTACTGAACGACACAACCGAAGCCAATAAAGTAAGGCATATTATTTCCAATTTGGAGACATCAAGTTCGGAAATTCAAAAGGTTATTACCAATTTAAATGAAACCATCACTAATATTAAAGAAGGGGAAGGTGCCATAAATTATTTGTCCAACGATCCTGAATTTGCAAAACAAATAGAAGAGTCGCTAAAAAACATTAATGAAGGCACCAAAAAGTTTGATGAAAACATGGAGGCTTTAAAACATAATTTCTTGTTTCGTGGGTATTTTAAAAAGTTAGAGAAGGAAGAGAAAAAGGCTGAAAAAAAATAGAATCAGGGTTTTGGTTTGTTAAAAAACCAGATCTCAAATGCAAAAGAATTATTCAGTTTTTTTGTTGACAACACCATTTACATCTATTATCTCCAGATTTAACCAATTAAAATCACCTTCTTCTAATTTCCAGCTTACATTGCTTTTGTTTGGGATTTTAACACCATCAAAGGTTTTATGGGAAGTCATGTTTATACGCCAAGTTTCCAATTTGGAGTTGGTTTTGCCTCCATAGTAACGTTTTGCTTCAAAAGAGGTAATATCGCCTTCTGTGGAGAATTTAAAAATACCAGATACACTTGTATCCTTAATTGTTAATGTTGCTTTTGCTGAATTTTCACTTATGCTTTCCCAAACAATATAGTTGTTTAGAGCTGCTGAAGGAAACCAGCATATTTCAGCCAAAAAACGTATCATGGCTCCAGAATTTATTTGCTTGTTGTTGCTTTCATTTACAACTGGAATTAAGTTGGCCAATTTAATAAGCATGTTACCTTGTCCTTGGTACAGTTTATCTCTACCACGCATCCAAATAAAAGGCATGGCTTCCACTTTGGTCTCCCAAACAAAACCAGGTATTTGTACATTAAATGTTTGTGTAGCTGTAAATGGCATCCATTTGCTATTGGGTTTTGTTCGCATTTCCCCTATTTGTTTAAGTTGAATGGTTTGTCTTTTTTCTTGCCCAATAACCCTTGAGTTTATCAGCCATTTTTTAACTGCTTCTGGTAAATGTAAGATGTCTTTTTCAGAAATAAATGAAGGATTTTTAGTTTGAGCATCTTTCAAGATTTCTTTGGTTTCTCTTTCAACCATCTTGTCAAATTGAAATTGGCCATAAGCAGACAAGCTAACGATTAGAATAAGAATATTGGCTAGAGTGCCAAATTTGGCATCTTTCCAAAACATTAAAATTAGTATCTGAGATAATATTAACGCTATAAAAGCAAACACAAACCAAAACTTATAGTTCTTTATATAAATGGCTGTAGTTATAGAAAACAATAGGAACGTAAGGAACCACAATGTTCCAATAGGTTTTGAAATGTTTTGTGATAGTGTGTTTATTTCTGTTAAATGAAAGGCTTTTGCAAAGCCTAAAAGATGTAAGGCTGCATGAACAAGTAGGATGAAGCTAAATAGATACTTCATCTTAAAAACATGTTATTGGTTCTCATAAAAATCAATCTTGTTGTGGAGCCTTTTAATTTCGTTTTGTAAGGATTCTACTTTATCCAATAAATTTGAAATAGCGTGAATGCCTTCCAGATTAATATCCATTTCAAAATGAAACCTAATTAGTTTTTCAATATTTCTTATTTGTGTAACACTAATGCACTGAGTGTTTTCTGTAGTGATAATTTCAATCAACTCATAATCATATAACGAACTGATAAAGGTTTCAGGAACTTGATAATGCGCACAAAACTCTTGTATTGGTATTAAATTGTCTCTGTCCATAATCATCTTAATTTTGATAATTCGGTAAATAATTCTTTCTCTTTTTCGGTGAGGTTGGTAGGGGTTTTTATGTTGTAGGTAATGTATAAGTCGCCAAACTGTCCTTCTTTTTTGTAAACAGGAAAACCTTTACCTTTAAGCTTTACCTGTGTGCCGTTTTGGGTTTCTGGTTTTACCTTTAGTTTTACTTTCCCATCAAAAGTATCAACCATCACGTCTCCTCCTAAAAGGGCTTTGTAGAGATCCAAAGAAACGGTTGTGTACAGGTTTTCCTTATCGCGTTTAAAGTTGGTGTTGTTTACAATATTGAATTTAATGTACAAATCGCCATTAGGACCATTGTTGACACCTTTGCCACCATGACCTTTTATTTTTATTACTTGCCCATTTTCAACACCAGCAGGAATAGTAATCCTGATGTTTTTATTGTTTACTGTGAGAGTGCGTTTATGCGTAGTAAAAACATCTTTTAAATCCAGTTGCAACTCGGCATTGAAATCTTGACCTCGGAACATGGTTCTACTATGTTGTCTGGAACCACCACCAAACATGGATTCGAAAAAATCTGAAAAATCACTTTCTTCAAAATTGCCATGGTATTGTTGTTGCCTACTGCCTTGGTATTGTTGCTGTTGTTGTTTGGCTTTTTCAAATTCTTCGGCATGTTTCCAGTCTTTTCCGTATTCGTCGTATTTTTTTCGGTTTTCTGGATGACTTAAAACTTCATGAGCTTCATTAACTTCCTTAAACTTTCTTTCAGCTTCCTTGTCATTTGGGTTTAAATCCGGATGATATAGTCTGGCTAATTTTCTATAGGCTTTTTTGATGTCTTTTTCTGAAGCATTTTTTGGAACGCCTAATATTTTGTAATAATCTATATACGACATTCTAATTGAATTTTTAAATTTTAATAATATCTGTTGGTGTTTCCACTAAAATAGACAGGTTGCCACGCAAAGCAATGGGTTGTTTCATGATGTCTGGGTTTTGCTGGATCATTTTTATCCAATCGGTTTCAGATAACTCATGAGGCTCAAACTTTTGTGAATATGAAGGATGCTCTTGGTTTACAAGGTCCTTTATTTCCATGTTGAGTTTGGCTGCCAATTCCAATAATTGTGTTCCTGTAAGCTTGTTTTTTAAGATGTCTATTTCTAATATAGGCAAGCCTTCAGCTTTGGCATAGGCCAAGGTTTGTTTGGCCCTGGAGGACTTGGAGCTGTAATACAAGGTTATTTGTCTGTTTGAAGTGGCTATTTCTCCCATTGAAATTAATGTTTAATGAATTCGTTTCTTTCCTGTAATGTCTTCAATTTTTATTATAAATACAAATGGTGTTTCATCTTTATAGATTTTACTAGAAAAATCGCTGATAAAATTGACTGTTTGATGCTCTTTTTCCGTAATCACATGCTTGACACCTAAAGAAAATTCGTGTAGGTAGGCTTTGGCTTCGTTGCCAAAAAACAACTGGAAGGTGCCATGTGCCAAAACAGATTTCCAGTTGTTCACTGAAGCTATTTCTGCAACTTGTAGCGAAACCTGATTGTTCTTTCTCATGGATTGGATTTTATGGCCTTCTCCAGAATAGCAAATAATCTGGTTTTCCTTGGCATCAAAATAATAGGTTATAGGAACCACAAAAGGTTTGTTCTGGAATATATAACCTAAGTGGCCTATGTAATTGTTTTCAAGAATGAAATGACATTCTTTGGTTTCTAGGGTTGTTATCATATTTACGTAGTTATTGTGGTTTTTAGCTAAAACATACAACTAACTTACAGATTTTTGTTGTAAATGGCTATGACATAAATCAGTTTGAAATTTTTAACTGAAAGGTTTGTTTGGTTTAATGCTGTGTTTATAAGAGTAACAAGCAGTTAAAAACTGTTTAAAATGATAAAACCAACTATTCCTGCAATGAAGATCAAGCCATAACCTATCAAAATATATTTTTTTAGTTGTTTGCTTCCAAACCATAAAGTAAGGCCAATTTTTACAATGGTGTTTGTAAGGGTTGCCAATAGAATAGCGTTTTGCGCTGTAAGAAACTCTACGGTATTTCCTCCCAATTTAGACATGGAGATGGTTATGGCATCAATATCCGTTAGTGCGCTAATGGCACTGGAAATATATATTCCTTTATCACCATAGTTATTGCTGGCATAACTTACCAATATTAAAATAGCTGTATAAATCAATCCAAAAAACACAGCATCTCTTATATTTAAAGGCTCTCCCAAAGGGATTTCTTCAGACTCAAGTTGATTAACATTGTGTTTTTTATAAAAGTAAAAAGTGACACCTATAGCTGTTAAAATCATGATAAGGACTGGTATTATTAAGCCATTGATCATTGTGGGATTGAAAATAAACACCCAGATTAAAACCCTTCCAATCATTATTGTTGCAGCAGCAAAAATGGCAATGGCAAAACTGCTGGACAATTTAGGCTGTTCCTTGCTTCTTTTTGAAAAAATCCATGATACCACAGTACTGGAAACCATACCACCAAAAATTCCTGTTAAGAGCAAGCCTCTTTTGGAGTCCAGGAATTTCATTAAAATATAGCCTATAAAACCAATGCCTGAAGTTAAAACAATAATCCAGCCTATTTCACTTGGGTTAATTACGTTATAGGGGCCAAAATTAGTGTTTGGCAGAAAGGGTAAAATGAGCAAGGCAATTATTACAAAACGAATAAACGCATATAATTCTGTTTGTGTAATTTGGCCAACAATGGACTTGAATTTTATTTTTAATGAAAGTAAAACCACTATAACTACCGTTAAAGCCAAGCTTAATTCAATGTGCCCAAGAAAAGTTAAGCCACCAAGCAAATAGGTAAAAACAGTTGTAAACTCTGTGGTACTGCCTATATCTCCTTTGTTGGAGCTTACCCAATATGAGATTGCCACAATTACAATAACACTTAAAAAACCAATGCTAAAGAACCATGGATTAATTAAGTAGTTTAACAAAGCACTGGAAAAACCTAAAAGTGAAACAATGGAAAGCGTTCTTAAGCCTGCAAAAATTTCATCTTTATCAGCGTTGGAAAATTCTCTTTCCAAACCTAAAACCAACCCAATACCTAAAGCAACTAAAACCCTTTTTATGAAATCCAATTGTGATAATTCAAAATGATCGGTTTGAATGAGAAGTAAATCTTCCATGAATTTTTTAGTGTAAAATTTAAAGATGTCTTTTAAGTTTCAGATACACAAAATAGAACCAATTTAATTAACATGAGACTGTAATAGTGGTTTGAGTCTAACTATAATTTTATTTGAAAATAAGCGTATATCATCAATTTTAGATTCTCCAGTAATAGCATCTACATTGTCCATTTTATTGGTTCCGTTACCTGAAGTTGTAAATACCACGGTTTTATTTAAGTTGGTTGTCTGATGTTGTATAAAATCTGTTATTTCAATTGGAGGGCCCCAACCTTCCCACGTATGTATTAATAAGGTCGCATTGTATGTGGAAGATTTTATTTTAGATAATTGGGAAATATCTATCACTTGAATGTATATAGAATCTTCTTTGAAATAGTCTATCACTTGATTTGTAAGTGCATTTTTAAATTCACTGCCTTGTGTGGCAATTAAGAGTTTTGTTGGATAATTAGAATCATTTATACTAAAGGATTTGGCTTTGTCCATAGAGAAATTGTACTTATACCAAGCAAAGAAGATGGCACATACTCCAAGAATGCTTAAAATTAAAATGACAATTGTTTTTTTTCTAGACATGATTTTCTGTGTTATATCAAGTGCTAACTTAGTATATTTAAGTTTTTTAGACTATGACATAAATCAGTTTAGCCATGTTATGCTTTTTTTAGTTCCATGAGTGTTATTTCTGGTCTCATACCCAATCTGCCAGGAAAACCAAGCCAGCCCAAGCCTCTATTTACATATAAAAATTGGTTGTTTTGTTCATACAAACCTGCCCAATGTTTGTACTTGTATTTTATAGGGCTCCATTCTTTATTTTTTAACTTAAAAGCTGCTTGCATGCCATGTGTATGTCCAGAAAGGGTTAAAGCTATGTTGGTGTGCTCTATCACTTCTTCTGGCCAATGGGACGGATCGTGGGAGAGGAGGATTTTAAAAGGAATCTGCTCTGTGCCTTCTAAGGCTTTTTGCAAATTGCCATATTGTTTAAAAGGTGGATTTCCCCAATTTTCCACACCAACTATGGCTATATTTTGGTTTTCTTTTTCAATGATTTCGGTTTCATTTAATAATAATTTAAAATCATTTTCTTTGTAAAACGTTTTAATGGCATTGAAATTTTCTTTTTTGGCTTCTTCGGAATCCCATTTGCTATAATCGCCATAATCGTGGTTTCCTAAAACAGCATATTTGTCAATTTTTGGAGAGAAATGCCTAAAAGCTTTTCGCCAGCCACGCAACTCCCAAGCATAATTGTTTACCAAATCTCCAGTAAAAAACAATAAGTCTGGTTCCAGTTGATTGATTTTTCTTATGGCTCTTTCCAAAATATGGAACTTGTGGTTGTAACTGCCTAAATGTAAATCGGAAATCTGTACCACTTTTAAGCCATGAAAAGCAGGTGGTAAATGTTTAAACTTTAAACTAACATGATGAACCTTAAAATGATACCTGGCTTTAAAAATGCCATACACTATTACAAAAAATGGCAAGAAACCAACAAACAAACCAATAAGAGGAATAACAATATGCGACTCATTTTCTGAAAACACATAATTGGTGAAGTAGAAAACAGCCATTACGATCACAAATATTATTTTGGGAATAAAAGAAGAAATGGTCAAACCATATAAAGAGGAAATAAGCAGTTGTTTTCTTCTAGGTTGTATGTCGTCCAGCCTTAGTTTTAAAGTGATTATGGCTGCTATAAGTCCTAGGGTAAAAAACCAAAACAGGATGTTGATGGTGTTTTTTAAAAATGTGGATGCTATAAGGGCAGTAATGGATTGTAGCCAATAAAACGCCAAAAAATCCACAACAAAAATGGCTAAGCACAATAGTATAATAGTAAATAGGGAATAACTTTTCATGTTATTTCTTTAATTCCATATCCAGTTTGGCCAAAAGAATGAGTTCCGATTTGTTTTTGCCAGAAAAACTGTTTGCAATTTCATGACCAGTCTTTATAATTAGCTTGTTGATCTTAGGGGTAAAAAAATGGCTTTGTTCTTTTTTATAAGCCACAAAGTCGTTAAACAACTTGTTGCTGTCCAAATTGTTCTGTTCATGTAACCAATCGAAAACAATTTCTATTTGGAAAGCTGCATCTGTATGAAAATTATCTTCAGAGTCATCCACTTCCAGCCATTTGCTTTTAACCAATTCTTTTAATTTGTTAAATTCTACAGGTTCCACCACACCATCTGTTGCTGCAATGGCATAGAAAAGTTTGCCAAGGATTTCGTAAAAACGAACGTTTAAATGTTTTTTGTTATCCATAATAAATATGTATTGATAATTTAAACAATTTAAAGATAGATAAATAGAAATGAAATGATATTCATCAGTAGTTGGTTTAACTAAAATCTAACATTTATTTAAGGGGATAATTTTTATCAATTTTATAAAAAACACGTAACTTTAAGGAATCTTAATTTTTTAAAATTTAGCATGATTACAAGCAATCAGGATGTTTTTCAAATTCTAACCGAAGCCATATCAGAAGGTATTGTTATTGTAGACGAAAAACAGCATATAGTAGCAATAAATTCGGCAACAGAGTTCATGTTTGGTTATGCAAAAGGGGAACTTATTAACAAGGCTTTGGATACTTTAATTCCCGTTCAATACCATAAAGCACACACACATCATTTTAAAGGTTTCATTAAAAATAAAGAAGCTAGAGCCATGGGAATGGATAAAGTGCTTCATGGAGCTAAAAAGGACGGCACTGTTTTTCCCATAGAGGTGGGTTTAAACCCCATAGTAGTGGAAAATAAGTCCTTTGTAATGGCTTTGGTTGTAGACATTACCAAACGTGTTGAAATTGAAAAAACGCTGCACATTAAAAGTAAAGCCTTGCAACACGCAAGTAATGGAATTATAATAACCGATGCTTTACAGAAAGACCATCCAATTATCTATGCCAATACTGCCTTTGAAAAAATTACTGGATATACACAAGAAGACATACTAAATAAAAATTGCAGGTTTTTACAAGCCAATGATACAGAGCAAAAAAGCATTAAAAAAATTAGAAATGCCGTAGCCAAAGGAAAAAGTTGTCATGTGGTGTTGCGAAATTACAGAAAAGATGGTTCCATGTTTTGGAACGAGTTGCACATTACACCCATTAAAGACAATGCTGGTGTGGTCACTCATTTTATAGGGATCCAAAACGATGTGTCACAGCGTAAAATGGCCGAAGAAAACCAAGCACACCTTGCAGCTATTTTAGATGAATCTTTAAATGAGATTTATGTGTTCGATTCCAAGAGTTTCAAGTTTTTAAATGTTAATTATGGAGCCATAAAAAATTTGGGTTATAGCCTTGAAGAGTTAAAAAACATGACTCCTGCTGATATTAAACCAGAATACACCTTAGAGAAATTTAAAAATCAGGTAGATCCGTTATTGAAAAAACAAGTAAAAACCTTAGGATTTGAAACCATTCACGAAAGAAAAAATGGCAGCAAATACCCTGTGGAAGTCCACTTGCAATTATCCAATTTTGAAGATAAAGAAGTTTTTGTGGCCATTATTCTGGATATTTCCGATAGAAAAAAACAGGAGTTTTTTAAAATCAAGCAAAACCGTATCCTGGAATTAATAGTTTTGGATACACCCATAGAAACAACATTAAAAGATGTTGCGTATTTAATTGAAGAGCAATTTGAAGATGTTTATGTATCCATACTATTGCTGGATCAAGAGTCTCAAAACTTACATGGTCTCGTGGCACCTAGCTTGCCAGAAGACTACTCAAAGAAAATAAATAGCATGTTAATAGGTGAACATGTAGATAGTACTGGCACTACAGCGTTTTTAGAGCAAGAACTGGTTGTGTCGAACATTGAGACACATCCATTATGGCAAACCTTCAAGCATTTGGTTTCACCTCATGGTCTGCAAGCTTGCTGGACAACTCCTATTGTTTCTTCCAAAAACCTTCCTCTGGGTATTTTTGCCATTTATAGAAAGGAAAACATGGCCTTTGCAAACCTAAATAAACAGGTGGTTCAGGTGGGTAATAAATTGGCAGGCATTGCCATAGAAAAACATTTAACCAATAAGTATATTGTAAAAACCCAAAACCAATTGGAAAGGTATGCCAAAAACTTACAGGAACAAGTAGACGAGCAAACCAAAGAATTAAAAGCAGCCCTTAAAAAAGAAATAGAGCTTAATGAATTGAAAACAAAGTTTTTGTCTTTGGTGTCTCATGAATTTAAAACCCCTTTAAGTGGTATTTTAACATCCACCATGTTGCTAAAAAAATATACCATGGTAGACCAACAGGAAAAAAGGGATAAACATATAAATACCATAACAAATATTGTAAACAATTTAAACAATATTTTAAACGATTTTTTATCTGTAGAAAAAATGGAATCTGGAAAGGTTAATTACCATTTTAAGGAGTTTAAATTAAGTAAGGTCCTTAACGAAGTTATTTACAATTCCAACATGCTTTTAAAAGATGGACAGAAAATTAAATATCCAGAAAACATTGATGAGATATCGTTGCAACAAGATGAGAAAATATTAGAGCTTACTTTATCCAATGTAATACATAATGCCATTAAATATTCCCCAGAGAATAGCAATATAGATGTAGCAATTGCCCAAAATAAACACCAAACCGTTTTTAAAATAAAAGATCAAGGTGTAGGTATTCCAGAAAAAGATCAAAAAAATATATTCAACCGTTATTTTAGGGCCGAAAACGTATTAACAACCCAAGGTACAGGTATTGGGCTAAACATTGTAAAAAACCATATTGAAAACTTGGGAGGCTCCATTACATTTGCAAGTCAGGAGCAAGTAGGTACAACCTTTACCATTACCATACCCAATAAGCCAGCTAAAGACCTGCTGTAATGTTATTTTTTTAAAAATTGAAAAATATTGTAGAGTAAGTATATTGAAAAAGATCATATTAAACACTAAAAAAACAAATGAAAACCATTTTATTAATTGAAGACGATGTTGTTTTAAGGGAGAACACTGCCGAACTGTTGGAGCTTTCAAATTATAAGGTTTTAACAGCTTCCAATGGAAAAATGGGAGTTGTTATGGCTAAAAGCAGTCTTCCAGATATTATTGTTTGCGATATCATGATGCCAGAACTTGATGGTTATGGCGTATTAAGTGAATTGTCTAAAAGCCAAGAGACCAAGCACATCCCTTTTATCTTTCTATCGGCCAAAACCGAACAACAAGATGTGAGAAAAGGCATGAATTTAGGTGCAGACGATTATATCACCAAGCCTTTTAACGAAGTAGATTTAATAAGTGCCATAGAAAGCCGATTGGCAAAAGCAGCCATTCTTAAAGAATCCAATGTTCAGACAGCTGAGCATGCGCTGCAAAACCAGGACGATGAGCTAAAAACCTTAAACGACCTTAAAAACTTTTTAGACGATAATGGTGAAACCATACACTATTCCGAAGGAGACATTATTTACAAACAAGGAGACCATTCCAATACCATATACCTTATCAGTAAGGGAATTGTGAAATGTCATATTCTTGATGAGAAAGGCAAAGAGCTTATAACGGCACTCTATAAAGAAGATGATTTGTTTGGCTACACATCCTTTATGCAAAACATACCTTATCATGAATCTGCAACAGCCATTAAAGACACAACCTTGGTTAGTGTCTCTAAAAATGTCTTAAAGGAAGTGTTGGAAAAAAACCATTTGGTAACCTTGGAATTAATACAGTTACTTACAGACAATTTATTTCATGTTAAAGAGCAGTTGTTGCAAATGGCTTACGGGTCTGTAAATCAAAAAACAGCGCAAACAATCATTCAATTCTCTGAAAAGTTAAACCGAAAGCCAAACGAACCTATTAGGATTTCCAGAAACGACTTAGCAAGTGTGGCAGGAATTGCAACAGAAACCTTAATAAGGACCATGACCTATTTTAAAAAACAAGGTCTTATTGAAGTGGAAGGTAGAAATATAAAAATTTTGGACCTGGAAAAACTTAAAGAAATCTATTAATTGCCCTAAGGTAAGTGCAATATGATGAATATCATTTTATAAGTTACTTGGTGGGCTTATTTTTGAACTTTAAGTTATTAAGTAATGAAAAATGTCCTATTGCCCACAGATTTTTCAGAAAACTCATGGAATGCCATAAAATACGCTATAGATTTTCATGAGGGAATAGACTGTAATTTTTTTCTGTTACATGTTAACAGATTGAGCCATGTGGTTTTAAACGATGCGCCATATTTGCCTACACAGGATGTTATTGAAGATGTTTACACCAAACCTGCCAAGGCTCAGTTACGAGCTATGTTAAAACGTGTCACTGCATATAAGTCCCAAAATAAAAAACATAAGTTCTATACCATTTCAGATTATAATTTTTTTGTGGAATCCATACGTGAGCATGTTGAAGAAAATAACATAGACTTAATAGTTATGGGTACCAAAGGGGCTTCTGGACTTAAAAAAGTTATTATTGGCAGCAATACAGGAGACATTATTACCAAGGTGCCTTGCACTACTTTAGTGGTACCTGAAAATGCAACCTACAAAAGCATCAAGGAAGTGGCTTTCCCTACAGATTTCTCTTTACATTACAACATAAATACCTTGGAGCCTATTTTAAAAATAGTTCAGAAAAACCAAGCAGCATTAAGGGTTGTTCATATAAGCAAAAAGCAAACCGAATTAAACAGGGACCAAATAAAAAACAAAGAGTTGCTTGAAGATTATTTTCATGCAAACACACATAGTTTTCATTTTCTAACCAACAAAAAAGTTGAAGCAGCAGTTCAATGTTTTGTTGAAAGCAGAGATATAGATATGATAACTATGGTTGCTAAAAACCTTAATTATTTTCAACAAATTTTGTTTCATTCAAAAGTGGAAGAAATAAGTTACCATATAAATATTCCGTTTTTGGTGTTACATAATTAAAAACAAAAATTATGGACATGTCTATTTTCCTAGCCAAATTCTGGGGTTGGTACCTCATCGTGTTTTTTGTGATTTTAAGTTTCAATCCCAAACGCATAAAACAAATTTTCAATGACTTAAGA
Source organism: uncultured Xanthomarina sp. (assembly GCF_963971605.1). NCBI lineage: Bacteria > Pseudomonadati > Bacteroidota > Flavobacteriia > Flavobacteriales > Flavobacteriaceae > Xanthomarina > uncultured Xanthomarina sp. The sequence continues at coordinate 35,559 of NZ_CAXATZ010000006.1, read as the reverse complement.
GACGAGAAATTTTTAATTATTGCTTCGTTTGTGGCCATTATTATTGGGTTGATAAACATTCTATTGCACAATGTCTGGGAAGCCAATTGGAAGCTTATTATAACCTTAATAGGTTGGATAGCCTTGTTTAAGGGCTTGGCCTTATTTACATTTCCCCGGCAAACTGTAAAAAGACTAAACTATATAAACGTAAAATTTGTACAGGTAATTTATATGTTACTTTTTCTGTTGGGAGTGTTCCTTTTAAATATTGCCTATAATATTGTGCCTTATTGATTTTTTAAAAAAAATGTCAAAACATGACAGATGTCATTTTATTTTTTTTAAATAGTCGCTATATTTATTACATAAATAAAACATATATTACTTCGTGATGTACTAGTTTATTTGAAAACCATTTCTTTAGATGGGTTTTTAAAAAAAAATTCTAACAATGACAGAGGAATCATTATTAGATTTAAGCTATTAATCTGAGAAAGCCAGAAATTAAATTTCTGGCTTTTTTGATTTTATTTTTGAAAACTGATAAATGTCATATTTTTTATCTTAAACATAGTTTACTTTTATCCTATAAATATAGTGTTTATATGGTTAAAGGTTATTGTGTTAAAGTACATAACCAAAATTAAGATTCTTGAGTAGTTGTTTAACTTTGTTTAATAAGTCTTTATTAGATTTTTAAGATGGGTTAATATTTTAAAAAAGTTAATGAATACTATAGAACTCTTAACAAAGCGAGAAAGGTAAAAACTTTCTCGCTTTTGTTTTTTACATGGTTTGCCACCTTCTGATATTTATCATAGTTTTTCTTTCTAGTATTGACTAAATTTAAAGTTAATATTAATACCACTTTCATGAGAAAAATATTGATACCTACAGATTTTTCAGACAATGCAATGAATGCCATAAAATATGCTTTGGAACTTTTTAAGTACCACAAAAGCAAATTTTATATCATGCATGCCTATCAAGATGAAATTTATGCAGACGAAACTGTGCTTAATAGGAATAAACTGGCAACAGTTACCAAACAAGTGCATAACGCGTCAACCAAAAAGTTGGATAATGTCTTGAAACAGATTAAAGAAATTTCGCCAAACCCTAGGCATGAGTATTTTGCTTTGCCAGCAAATAGTGTTTTGGTGGATGAGGCAGATAGAATTGTGGATAAAGAAAACATAGACATTATTGTTATGGGAACCAGAGGCGAAACAAACGATAGACGCATGACTTTTGGTTCTAACACCTTGCAGGTTTTAAAATATGTGGCCTGTCCTGTTCTGGCCATTCCAGAAAATTATAAATATACACAGCCAAAACACATCATGTTCCCAACCAATTACATGATTCCTTATAAAAGAAGGGAACTTAAATTGTTTTGTGATATGGCATCACCTTTTAGGGCTACCATAGATATGGTTTATATTTCAATGTCTGATAAACTGTCCATGAGACAAGAAGACAATAGGGAGTTTGTTAAAAACGAACTGTGTAAAAACCCAATCAACTTTATTACCATTAAGCAAAAAGACATCACAAAATCCATATTAAAATACATTGAAACCAATAACATAGATATGCTTGTCATGGTAAACACCAGGCAATCTTTTTTAGAGGATATCTTATTTCAAAATAGGGTTTCCAGGCTTACCTTAGAACTGGAAATTCCGTTTTTGGCAATGCAAAACATCAAACGTATTTAATTCATTTATTAAAACTCCGTATCATGAAAAACATATTGTTACCAACAGATTTTTCAGAAAATTCTTGGAATGCCATTTCCTATGCACTGCACTTGTTTAAAGACGAAATATGTACATTTCATCTATTGCATACTTACACACCAATTGTGTATCATGTAGAGTATGTTATGGTAAGTACGTCTCAGTTTGATTTGGCAGATGTTATAAGGGAGCAGGCCTTAAAAAGCTTAAAGGATTTTGAAACCAGGATCCAGGAAACCTTTAACAACCCAAAACATCACTTCGAGTCTAAAGCAGTTTTTAACACCTTAACGCTTGAAATTTCAGTACAGGTTAAAGAAAACAAAATAGACTATGTAGTTATGGGAACCAAAGGTGCCACAGGCGCAAAGGAAATTTTATTTGGCTCCAATACGGTTCATGTGTTCAAGCAGGTAAAATGTCCTGTATTGGCAGTGCCTGATGGTTTTAAATTTGAGCCATCCCTAGACATTTTATTTCCTACTGATTACGAAATTGATTATCAAAACAAACAAATTCAGCCTATAGTCGAGTTGTCCAAAAGCTATCAATCCACAGTACATGTGCTGAATGTGTCCTATGGTAAAGATTTAACCGAAGAGCAAAAGAGAAACATGGCCAAATTGGGAAGCTTGTTTAAAAATATTACGTCTAGATTTCACAGTGTTAAAAACCAGGAAATAACCAAAGCAATTTCCGATTTTCAAAACAAAACCAGAATTGATCTTTTGGTTATGATTAACAACAAACATTCGTTTTTTGAAAACTTGTTTTTTAAATCCACCATCAACCAAATAGGCTTTCATTTAAACATTCCATTTCTTGTAATCCCATCCAAGATGGCCAATAATTGAATGGATTAACTCATTCGTTTTAATAATACCATAAATTTAAGATGCAGCCATGAACCCTAACATAGAAATCACGAAATCCTCAGGTGAAAAAGTGAAATTTTCCCTAGAAAAACTCAGGGCTTCCTTAAAACGATCTGGAGCAGATGCAGACCTTATTAACCAAATATTGGATAAGGTTAGGGACGAGCTGTACCAAGGTATTTCAACCAAAGAAATTTACAATAGGGCTTTTGCCTTGCTTAAAAAGAAAAAAAGCTACTTTGCATCCAAATACAAATTGAAAAAAGCCATATACGAACTTGGTCCAACAGGCTTCCCTTTCGAGAATTTCATAGCTGCCATATTTACTTATTCCGGTTATAAAACCGATGTTGGTAAAATCTTGCAAGGAACATGTGTTTCACATGAAATAGATGTAGTGGCAAATAAAAATGGGGAAACAACCATAGTGGAATGTAAATTCCATAGTGAAGAAGGACGAAACTGTAACGTAAAAGTACCACTATACATTGCTGCCAGATTTAAAGATGTAAAACAGCATTGGGATTCTAAACCACATAAAACCCAATTAGTTGCAGGTTATGTGGTTACCAATACACGTTTTACCCAAGATGCCTTACAATATGGAAATTGTGTGGGTTTAAAATTATTGAGCTGGGACCACCCAAAAGAAGATGGCCTAAAAGATAAAATTGATAGATTGGGCCTATATCCAATAACGGTTTCAACTTTATTGACCAATAGGGAAAAACAATTTTTGTTAAGCAGAGACGTGGTCTTGTGTAGGGATTTAATAGGAGACGCTTTTTATTTGGATCATTTGGGAGTTTCAGAAACCAGAAAAGAAAGAATACTAAATGAGATTAAACAACTTTGTAACAGTTAAATTATGGAACAATTAGTAAAAATACATTTTTTGGGAGCTTCTGGCGTGGTAACTGGATCTAAGTTTTTAATAGAAACCACCCAAAAAAATATGTTAGTGGATTGTGGCATGTTTCAAGGCCTTAAAGAATTAAGGGAATTAAATTGGGACGACCTCTCTGTGGATGTAGAGGAAATAGATGTGGTTTTGTTAACCCATGGCCATTTGGACCATGTTGGCTATTTGCCAAGACTTGTAAAACAAGGTTTTCAGGGCAAGATTGTGGGAACAGCGCCAACCCTTGCCATTGCTGAAATAATTTTAAGGGATAGTGCCAAAATTCATGAGGAAGAAGCTGAAAAAGCCAACAAGGAACAGTATACCAAACATGAGCCAGCATTGCCTTTTTACACTACTGACGAAGCAGAAAAAACCATACGAAAGTTTCAAGCTGAGAAAGAAAATAAATGGATAAAACTTACTGAAAACATATCTTACAGATTTCAATACAATGGCCATATTATTGGTGCTACCTTTATAGAGTTGGACATATTTGAGAAGCGGTTTGTGTTTTCTGGAGATATTGGCAGAACCAACGATTACTTATTGGACAATCCTAAAAGACCAGAGTGGGCAGATTATTTATTTATTGAAAGTACCTACGGGAATAAATGTCATCCAGAAGAAGATGTGGAAGGTTTGCTTACAGAGCTGATAATAAACACCATACACGCAAAAGGAAATTTAATTATCCCTAGTTTTGCAGTGGAAAGGTTGCAAACCCTAATGTATATTTTATGGAAACTGTATCAAAAAAACCGAATTCCCAACATTCCAATATTTATAGATAGTCCCATGGGAAATAACGTGTTGGAGGTTTTTAAACAATTTCCAAACTGGCACAAACTTTCAGACGAAGAATATAGAGCCATGTGTCATCATGTAAACATTGTGGAATCTTATAAAGAAACTTGGGAAACCATAGACGATAAACGCTCCAAAATAGTTATTGCAGGAAGTGGTATGGTAACCGGAGGAAGGGTTTTAACCTACCTGCAACAATTAATAGATGTAAGCTCCACTACTGTTTTACTGGTAGGATACCAAGCAGAAGGAACAAGGGGGAGACAACTTTTGGAAGGCGCGCAAGAAATTAAGTTCTTTGGGAAATATTATCCAGTTAAAGCTTCGGTAAAGCACATTGAGAGTTTGTCGGCTCATGCAGATCAAAAAGATTTATTAAATTGGATGAGCGAAATAAAAAACATTCCAGAAAAAGTATATTTAATTCATGGGGAACCAACAGCATTGGATGCGTTTAGGGTTAAGATTAAAGACACTTACAACTGGAATGCTACCATACCAAAATTAAAAAGTGTAGACACTTTGGTGCTTTAAATGTTTATACTTAAACAATACTTTGTAATATTTTAAACCATGAATACACTGCAAGATTATAAGGGTTTTAATAGGGAAAAATCTATTGAAGAGCTACAATATACCATGCTCAATCACATAGAAAGCCTTCAAGTTGTAAAAGAAGATCTTCAGTTTTTGCAATTTTTAACTCAGGCTCAAATTTTTAACCCAAATACCATGGATCTTTTTGAAAGGTTGGAACACTTTAAAAAAGAATTGGACAAACGCATTCACAAATCTGGGAAGTTAATAATTGATGCCAATTTTCACGCCAATCAAATTGCAAATAAAATAGAATGCGATGAGCTTGCATGCGACAATTATTTTATAAATGCCCATAATGAATTGGAGCAGTATATCCATCAGTTTAGCAATCAAACTTCAAAATTTAAGCAGGAACTGTTTCAGTATTTTAAAAGCGTGATTAAAACAGCATAACAGGTTTGCAATTTTAAGAATTTTTAACATAACCAACTGATAATTATCATTTTAAAAAAGGTTTTTGCTGGTTAAATTAGTAACAAATAAAAAGTTTAACTTAAAACTTAATATCATGTCACTTATTAAATTTAACAACCGAAACAGGTTATTCCCTTGGAGTAATACAGACTTAAAATCCTTTTTAGGATCTGATGATTTTTTTAACGACGACTTTTTTTCTGAAGATAGCCTAATGCCAGCTATGAACGTAAAAGAGAACCCAACGGATTTTCAAATAGAATTTGCTGCACCTGGTTTTTCCAAAGAAGATTTTGAAGTTTCAATTGACAACGACATCCTTCATGTAAGTGGAGAGAAAAGCAATGAAAAAGAACAGGAAGATGACAACTATTCCCGAAAAGAATTTAGTTACAACACCTTTAAACGTTCTTTGAAATTGCCTGCCAGTATCAATACAGAAAAAGAGGCTCAAGCAACTTATAAAGATGGCATATTAAAACTTCAGTTATCTAAAAAAGAAGCAGAAAAGCCATCCAATAGAAAACGAATAGAAGTTAAATAGCATTCCCCTAAGTTAATAGTAGGCTGCCTGAAACAATAAGTATAATTTGTCTGGTATAGACAGGCTTTGGTCAAATTCCATATGGTTGGTTAGTTAGTAATTGAATATATTGATCAAGCCTTAAAAGTTATATTAACCAATCAGGCAGCTTTTTTAAATACAAACAGCATGTTTACATTTGAAACAAAATATCTAGAATGGCTAAGTGCTTCAGAAATGCACCAAGCTACTTTGAATTGGTATTCCGAGTTGAATTTTGTAAAAGATGAACAACTTTTTTTTGACGACCTAATCAAATCTTACACATTACAATTGATAAATTCCAATTATTTTGAGGACAGCAAGCAATTGGTTGAAAGGTTAAATAAGTTTCAAGAAGACACAAACCAGTTGATAGAGGTTGTTAAAGCACACAGAAATTCATTGCAAATATTAATGGATGGCATTAACCAGTTAGAAGAAGAAACAGCATATAAAAAAGAACACAAAGAACTAGCCCTTAAACTATCAGAATTTAAACAGACTTACCATACGTTTAAAACAAGTTTTTTTGAGCATATCAAGACCATCATGAAAGAAGAAAAGCAACAGCGTTTATTGGATTAGTTTTCAATGACTGTGAAAAATAAATAAAGGCACTTTTAAGTCATCGCTTATTTTTTTGGTATCCGAAGCAGTTAAAAAACGTTCAAATGCAGTTTCCTTTTGTACAAGCAATGCCATAAGGTCTGCTTTGTTTTTGTTTAAATATTGAGCCACAACTTCATGAATGTTTTTGTTTTTAACCAATTGGTAATCAAATGTTGTATCCTTCAGGTTGGTTTTAAGATGTTCCTGGTCTTTTGCTTCAGGAGTTCCTTCATCTTGCGGAATCACTCGTACCACATCCAATGAGGTTTTAAATGTTTTAACATAGGACAAAAGCTTTAAAAAAGCCTTGCTGTTTAAAGAATCTGTTTGATCTAATGGAAGAAACAATATATGGGGTTTTTTATATTGAAATCCTCTTGGGATCACTAAAGTTGCACAATCTACTTTTCTAATTACATTAATGGTATTGCTGCCAAAAACCACTTCTTTGGCTCCAGTGACACCATTGGTTCCCATAACAATTAAATCTATTTTTTTAGAGCTTATTATTTGGTTTACAGAATCTGTTAACACATCATAATCCACAATGGTTTCAAAGCTTATCTTTTTATTGCTGGAGTTGGATTCAAGGGTTTTAACATATTTGTCTAGTTTGGTTTTGGCTTTTTTTACCAAAGAATTGTAAATGCTACTGGTGCCAGCTGCCATTAAATCGCTTGTGGTATAAACCGATTTTTGAGGAATATGTAACATGTAAAAACAACTTGCTTGGTCTTGAAACAATTGCAAGGCATAATTAGTGGCATTTTTTGCACTTTCAGAAAAATCTGTTAGTAATAAAATGTGTTTCATGTGTTTTTGGTATAACTTGTTTTTAGCTTTCTGAAATTCCAATCTTTATTAGAAAAGGCTTCCTTAAAAACTTAATTGATTTTAAGTTCCAACTACAACTTCAATAAAAAGGGAACCTAAAATTATCAAAAAAATAGTGCAACAGCTATGATTTTGGTCAATTTAGGCAAAAAAAAAGACCCTCAAGTATTTGAGGGTCTTATAATTTTCTTGAAGTAAACTGTTATTAGTTTCCTTTAACTGCATTAGCAGCGTCGTTTACAGCTTTTTTAGTTGCATCGGCAGCATCATTGGCAGCTTTTTCTGTAGCAGCAGCAGCGTCGTCAATTGCTTCGCCAGCAGCATCAGCAGCATTGTCGATAGCTTCACCAGCTTCGTCCATTGCTTCTTCAGTTGCATCCATTGCATCTTCTGCAGCTTCTTCAGCATCTTCTGCAGCTTCTTCAGCAGCATCCATTGCGTCTTCAGCAGCATTTTCTACAGCGTCTTGAGCATTTTCATTTTTTGTATCTCTACAAGAAGTGAAAGTTAAACTTAGGCATAATAACAATACAGTACTTAATAATAATTTTTTCATTAGTTAAAGTTTTAGTGTTAAAAATTAATGCCACGAATTTAATAACTAATTGTGTAACTTTTACAAGTTTTGTTAACATTTTTTAACATAATAGTTACAAGTCCGTAAATTAATCTCTTTATGTACGTAAAAAAGACATGATTTGGATGACAGCACCTCGATTATTTTTTATGTAGCTTAGGTTTTTTTCTCCAGAAGTTTTTCGTAATGTGCTGTTTTTTATAAGGTTGTCCAATATTTGATGTAGCTCTTTGGTGTTTTTTACGGAGAACATCCCTTGATTTTTTAGCATCTCTATGGCCTCTGGAAAATGGTTGTAGTGCTCTCCAATAATAATAGGAATACCAAAAACAGCTGGTTCCAGGGTGTTGTGCAAGCCGGTTTTTCCTGCTGCACCACCAACATAAGCTATATTGGCATAGCTGTAAACCTTGGAAAGTAATCCAATGGTGTCTAAAATAAGAACTTGATAGGTAGCAATTGTGTGGTTGTTTTTTTCAGAGTAGAGAATCGTTTTTTTGTTAAAAGCTTGTTTTAATTTAAGGATTTGAGCTTTTTTAATATTGTGTGGAGCGATAATAAATTTCACTTTAGCGCTATTTTCCAATGAATTGATGTAATCTATTAAAAAAACCTCGTCCTCAGGCCACGTGCTTCCAGCAACAACACAAAGGTTATCCCCTTTAAAATGCGTAATAAAATCCAAGGAATTATGCTGTTCAAGCTGGTTGTAAACCCTATCAAACCTGGTGTCTCCAGAAACAGAAACATCGTTATAACCTATGCGTTGCAAGAGTTTTTTTGAAGTCTCATCTTGTGTAAAGATATGCTGAAAAGCAAATAAAGCCTTTTTCATAAATTCACCATAAGGCTTAAAATAGATTTGATTGTCTCTAAATAAAGCAGAAATTAAAATGGCTCTTAGTTTTCTTTTCTTTAATTCGGTTAAAAAATTTGGCCATATATCATATTTCACAAAAATGGTCAACTCCGGATGTACCAAATCCAGAAATCTTTTTGCATTGGATTTGGTGTCAAAAGGAAGATAGATCACCACATTGGCAATGTTGGTGTTTTTTCTTATTTCGTAACCAGAAGGGGAAAAGAAACTTAAAACTATTTTATGTTTGGGATAGTCTTTGCGTAATTCCCTAAAGACAGGAAGTCCTTGTTCGTATTCGCCTAATGAGGCACAATGAAACCAAAGGGTCTTGTCTGTTTGGGAAATCTTGTTTTCTAAGATCTTGAATGTATGTGCTCTACCTGCTATTCCAAGTTTTATTTTGTGGTTAAAAATTGAAATACCTTTCAACACCAGTTGCGTAACATAAATACCAAAATTATAAATAAGTTGCAATTTTAAATCTTTAATGCTAAAATACACTTCTTTGGCAAAATTTCATTGGTTAACGTTTACTAATTTTGTAATTTCGTACAGTATGAAAAAAATTCAAATGGTTGACCTTAAAGGTCAGTATATAGGTATCAAAGATGCTGTTAATCCTGCCATTCAGGAAATTCTGGAAAACACATCTTTTATTAATGGACCTAAGGTTCATGAGTTTCAAAAAAATCTTGAAAATTATTTAGGGGTCAAGCATGTTATTCCTTGTGCCAATGGTACAGATGCCTTGCAGATTGCCATGATGGGCTTGGGATTGAAACCTGGTGATGAGGTTATAACAGCCGATTTCACCTTTGCAGCAACCGTAGAAGTTATAGCTTTGCTCCAATTAACACCAGTTTTGGTAGATGTCAACCCAGACGATTTCAATATTGATGTGGATGCCATTAAAAAAGCCATAACCCCAAAAACAAAGGCTATTGTTCCTGTACATTTATTTGGGCAATGTGCCAATATGGAGGCCATTATGGATATTGCTAAAGAGCACAATTTATACGTTATTGAAGACAATGCACAAGCCATTGGAGCCACTTATACATTTAGCAACGGTAAAAAAGCTAAAGCAGGAACCATAGGCCATGTTGCTTCCACTTCTTTTTTTCCTTCTAAAAACTTAGGATGTTATGGAGATGGAGGAGCCATTTTTACTAATGATGATGCCTTGGCACACACCATTCGTGGCATTGTTAACCATGGTATGTACGAACGTTACCATCATGATGTGGTTGGCGTAAACTCCAGATTGGATTCTATACAAGCTGCTGTTTTGGATATTAAATTGAAAAAGTTGGATAGCTACAATAACGCTAGAAGGGAAGTAGCTAAAAAATACAATGAAGCCTTCAAACATATAGATAAAATAACAACACCATATGAATATGGTTCATCAGACAATCATGTGTTTCATCAATATACACTTAAATTGAAAGATGTTGATAGGGATGGACTTGTTGCTTTTTTAAATGAAAACAATATTCCTTGTGGAGTTTATTATCCCATTCCACTTCACAAACAAAAAGCATACAAAGATGACCGTTATAATGAAGCCGATTTTGAGGTTACCAACCAATTGGTAAAAGACGTTATTTCATTACCTATGCACACAGAATTGGATGATGAGCAAATAGCATTCATTTCAGAAAAAATTATTGAATTTATAAATGGCTAAAATTTTAGTTACAGGAGGTCTAGGTTTTATAGGCTCCCATACAGTTGTTGAACTTCAAAAAAAAGGGTTCGAGGTGGTGATTATTGATAATTTATCAAACTCATCATTAGCTGTATTGGAGGGTATTAAAGCCATTACAGGTATCAAGCCTGATTTTGAGAATATTGATTTAAAAGACAAAAGCCTGGTACAAAGCTTCTTTAACAAACATAAAAACATTCAAGGTATAATACACTTTGCAGCTAGTAAAGCTGTAGGTGAAAGTGTGCAAGAACCTTTAATGTATTATGAAAATAACATTAATTCGCTTATTTATTTACTTCAAGAATATGCACCTTTAGAGTCGCAAAATTTTATTTTTAGTTCTTCCTGCACGGTTTATGGAGAACCGGATCAATTGCCCATTAACGAAGACGCATTAATAAAGCCCGCAATTTCCCCTTACGGAAACACCAAACAAATTGGTGAGGAGATTATTCAAGATGTTTGTAAAGTTTCAACTAATTTCAATGCCATTTCTTTAAGATATTTCAATCCTATTGGAGCTCATGAATCTGCACTAATTGGCGAACTCCCTTTAGGTGTGCCACAAAATTTAGTGCCATTTATTACCCAAACGGCTATAGGAAAAAGAAACCAATTGGCAGTCTTTGGAGACGATTATCCAACTCCAGATGGCACCTGTATTCGCGATTACATTCATGTGGTTGATTTGGCCCAAGCTCATGTAATTGCATTATCCAGATTATTGGATAAAAACCATAAAAACAATTTTGAGGTGTTTAATTTAGGTACTGGAACAGGAAGTTCCGTATTGGAAGTCATCCATTCCTTTGAACGTGTTTCTGGTAAAAAATTAAATTATAGAATTGCTGAAAGAAGGGCAGGAGACGTGGTTTCGGTTTTTGCAGATACTAAAAAAGCCAATCTGGAATTAGGCTGGAAAGCCAAGTTAACCTTGGACGATGCCATGCGTTCGGCATGGAAATGGGAACAAAAAATCTCTAAACCATCCTAATTCAAGAATCTTCACCTATAGACATGATATCTTGTCAATATGTCAACGATATGCGCTATCTGTTAAAGTATTCAAAATAATATATTGATTAACAATGATTTAGTATTTGTTTTTTGGAATTCTGTAATCAAATTCGTTCCTTTGTAACTTAAATGATAAAGGAAAACATGAAACTGATTACAATTAAAAGACAAACAAAAGAAGAAAAAAGGTACACACCTAAAATGGGAGAACTGCTAACAAAAGTAACGTATGTTAAAAAAGCTTTTTTAAGCATCCCAATTAAAACCATTCACAAATATCGCGAAACCTATTATGGTGAAGTTAAAGATTGCGAAGCATGTAATCTGGCAAGATAACAAACAAAAAAGCCTCTATTAAGAGGCTTTTTTTATGCATTTTCTGTTTCTTTCTTATTTTTGAAACCAGCATATAGCAAGAGACCAAGCCCCAACATAACAGACATGTCTGCCAAATTAAAGATACCGGTTCTAAAAACACCTCCTAAATCGATGTGGAAAAAATCGGTAACAGACCCATAGACAATTCTGTCGTAAACATTGGCAATACCTCCACCAACAATACAGCAAAACCCTATTAGGGACAATCGGTCCAAAGTTTTGTTTTTAATAATATGAATGGTTACATAACCTAAAACAAGAATAGGCAATATTAAGAGAAAAATAAGTTTTAATGTTGGGTTTAAATCACTTCCCATACCTAAAAAAGCACCTGTGTTTTCTACATTGTGTAAGGTAAAGAGATCGCCAATAATTGGTGTTTCACTTCCAGGTGTTACATACAGTCTTACCAAAATTTTAGTTATTTGGTCTAAAGCAATGTTGATAACAATAAGAAGTATGATAAAGGTGTTTCGGGATAGTTTCATTAAGCTTCTTTTGTAAAGGTAGCCGAAGCTGTTTGTGCATCTCTATTTATTTTCTTTACCAGACCTTGCAATACATTTCCAGGGCCAACTTCAGTAAACAAGGTGGCACCATCTGCAATCATTTGCTGTACAGACTGTGTCCATTTTACAGGAGCTGTCAATTGGGAAATTAAATTGCTTTTTATGGCTACAGCGTCCAATACAGCCGAAGCAGTTACATTTTGGTAAATTGGACAAAGCGGTTTGTTGAAAAACGTGTTTTCTATGGCATCTGCCAACTCTTCCCGAGCAGGTTCCATTAAAGGTGAATGGAATGCACCTCCAACAGGTAGCACCAAAGCACGTCTGGCTCCTTCTGCCTTTAAACTTTCACAAGCTTTGTTAATGGCCATAACTTCTCCTGAAATTACCAATTGCCCTGGACAATTATAATTTGCAGCCACTACAATACCTTCGGTTGTGGCACAAACTTTTTCAACAATATCATCATCTAAACCTAATACTGCTGCCATGGTACTAGGTTTTAATTCGCAAGCTTTTTGCATGGCCATGGCACGTTTGGAAACTAATTTCAAACCGTCTTCAAAGGTTAGGGTTCCATTGGCAACCAACGCCGAAAATTCCCCAAGTGAGTGTCCAGCTACCATATCGGGTTTAAAACCTTCACCTAGAATTTTAGCCAAAATAACAGAATGTAAAAAAATGGCAGGTTGCGTAACCTTGGTTTCTTTTAAATCTTCGGCAGATCCTTGAAACATAATATCTGTGATTGAAAAGCCCAAAATATGGTTGGCTTGTTCAAATAAGTCTTGTGCTAAAGAAGAGCCTTCGTATAGGTCCAAGCCCATTCCAGAAAATTGTGCTCCTTGACCAGGAAATATGTATGCGTTCATGTATTTTTAGTTTTAATGTTGCAAAAATAGGAAATTTTAAATTAGTTTTCGGTTGGTAGCATTTAATGCATACTTAAAATGGATATGGATGTTTGTTGGGATCTTTCCGTTTTTTCAAAGGTCAATCTTTGGCTAGTGTTGACAACTAATGATATCCTAATTTAATTGTTTCACAACTTCGGAAAATAGGAACTGTTTTTATATGAAATTAGATGTATCCCCTCCGAAACTTTATGTAATAAAAAAATCAACTATAAGATTCGTGTTTTATTTCTCATAATTATAGGAAGTATCAATCTAGATCAGATATTTGAGGTGAAATTTTTTAATTGAAAAGTCTCAAAGTTAAACCAGCTAAAAAAGTCTTTATTTTTAATTCCAAAAGCGAAGCGAACTATGTTCTAATTTTTACAATCCTACAGCAGCTGCTTCTGCACAACGTTCCCCATCCATGGCAGCAGACACAATGCCTCCAGCATAGCCTCCACCTTCACCACAAGGAAACAAGCCTTTTATCTGTGGGTGTTCTAGGTTCTCGTTTCTTGGAATACTCACAGGGGATGAAGTCCTACTTTCAACACCAACTACATTTGCTTCAGCTGTGTAATATCCTTTCATTTTTTCGCCAAAGGCTTTAAAACCTTGACGCAAGTTGCTCCCAATAAGTTTTGGTAAAAGAGCATGTAAAGGAGCCGATTTTAAACCAGGTTGATAAGATGTAGGATTTAAATCTACAGATAACCTACCCTCTACAAAATCTGTTAATCTTTGAGCTGGAGCAGTTTGTGTTCTGCCTCCAGCTGTAAAAGCCAATCGCTCAAGGTCTTTTTGATATTGCAAAGCTTTCAAGACTCCAAAATGTTCATATTTAGGAAAATCCTTTGCTGCATTTAATTCCACCACGATACCAGAATTTGCGAATTGGTTGTTGCGTCTTGAAGGAGACATCCCGTTTACAACCACTTCACCATTGGCAGTTGCAGCAGGTACAATAAATCCTCCAGGGCACATACAAAACGAATATACACCTCTGTTATTTACTTGTTGCACCAGGCTGTATGATGCTGCTGGAAGTAATTCATTTCTTTTTCCTGAGCAATGATATTGAATGGAATCGATAATGTGTTGTGGATGTTCCACACGAACTCCCATGGCAAAGGATTTTGCTTCTATGGCTATTTTTTTATTATGCAACAGATAAAAAATATCTCTTGCCGAATGTCCTGTTGCTAGAATAACTCTTGTTGCTGGTAATTCAGCATTATTCCATAATTGAATGGCGTGTATTTTGTTGTTTTTGATTTTAAAATCGATAACACGGGTTTCAAAATGCACTTCACCTCCATATTTAATGATGGTTTCCCTAATATTTTGTACCACTTTTGGAAGTTTATTGGTACCAATATGTGGATGCGCATCTACCAAAATTTGGTCTGTGGCTCCATGAAATACCAAGTTTTCAAAAATGCGTTTTACATCGCCACGTTTTAGACTGCGTGTGTATAACTTGCCATCGCTATAAGTGCCAGCACCACCTTCGCCAAAGCAATAATTGGAGTCTTCGTTTACAGAATGGTCTTGGTTTATGGCTCTTAAATCCCTTCGTCTGTCTTGTACGTTTTTACCACGTTCCAAGACAATAGGTTTAAACCCTAGTTCTATACAACGTAAAGCAGCATACATTCCAGCAGGACCAAAACCAACAATGTGGATGGGTTTGGCTTTGGAAACATCTTTATAATCGAAAGTGTATTCTGAAGTATTTGGAACAGGTTCGTCAATATAAACAGCTACTTTATAGTTTAAAATAATTTTAGGTTTTCTGGCATCAATAGATTTACGAAGCACTTTAATACCTGAGATTTTGTCTCTGGACATCCCTAAGTTTTCGGCAGATTTTATTAAAAGAATGTTTGGTGTTTCTTCTTCTTTTAAATTAACGCGTAGCTGAAGCTCTTTTATCATGTGGTAAAATTAGGTAAAAATAAAAGATGTGTGTAAGTTGTTTTGGTTAAGTTTCAAAGTTGTTAAGCTGAAACCATGAATAGATTATTAATAAATGAAATAGGAGTTTTAAATTTACTTCAATTCTTTTTTTTCAATTTTCATTTGTGATGTTATAAAGGGAATTTTAGGAGCAAAAAAATACCCTGTTAAACTGGCAAATAAAATAGGTATAAAATACGAAAATCCAGTTAAGGTTGCCAATAAAATAGTGGTGCTCATAGGTGTTCGGGTCACACAAGCATTTATAGCTGCCATACAACTTACAACAGTTAAAGATAGGCTTATGGATGGAATAAAATGGTGAATGATGATCCCTAAGGTAGCTCCACAGAAAAACAAAGGAATGATAAATCCACCTCTCCAACCTGAGGTTACAGTAATGGCTATGGCCAGAATTTTAAAGATTAAAATGGCTATTAAAAATGAAAGCGAAAAGTCGCTTATAAGAAGCTGACTAATTTCATGATGGCCAAAATAGCGTGTTATTGGAAAATAAAAAACTATAAAGCCCAAAGCAATGCCTCCAAGGCAAGTTTTAATGTAAATAGGTGTTTGTAGTTTTTTAAATAGAACTTTAAAGGTTTTTGTGCAATATATAAAACCCCAACCTACAATGGTAGCTGCAATAGCAAAAAGTACAGCATACAAAAAATCGAATTTGGTTAACATTTCATAAGATGGTAAATCCCAAATGGGTCCAATGCCTATATGAATGATAAAAGCAAAAACCACATAGCTAAAACAACTGGCAACAAAGGCAGGAATAATGGCCTTATAGTATTCTACGGCATGCTCATGATGAAGTATTTCCAAAGAAAACAAGCTTCCACCTAATGGTGCGCCAAATAAGGCTGTAAAACCAGAGGCCATTCCAGCAATACTCATGGAGCGTAAATCTTCGCCTTTAAACCTAAAGAGTTTTCCGAGCCAAGTCCCAGTAGAACCTGTTACCTGAACCAAAGGGGCTTCTGGACCCAAACTTCCACCAGAAGCGATACAAAGTAAAGAAGACAACACCATGGAAGGGTTGTTTTTGGGGTCTAATTTGCCTTTGTTAAAACGAATGTTATTAACAATTAATTGAATTTCTCCAGGATCTCCAATAAAATGGATAATTAAACCGGCCAACAAACCACATACTGCCATGGTTGGAATAACTTGCCAACCCTGGAAAAAAGCTAATTTATGGGTTAAAAACTCTAAAACAATCCAATAGATGCTGGCTATCACTCCACCAAATAAACCAAGTAAAGCCCATAGTATAAACTTTCTGCTAAAAACAAAAGGATTGAATTGTATGGGTTGGTCTAAGATATTTAGAAAAGTGACTAATTTCCTTTTACGTTTTAGTTTCACTTTTTAAGTATTAAAAAAATAACAATTATTGTCTTATATAGGTTATAAACGAAAAAGCATGTTGGTGTTTTTCATCCTTGGCATGATACCTGTTTTGGGATTCTTTCCAAATAGTGGTATCAATTTTAGGAAAAAATGTATCTGCTTCAAAATCTTCATGAACTCTGGTAAGCTCAATTTTATCTGCATAAGGCATGGCTTGCTTATAGATTTCACCTCCACCAATAACAAAAGGTTGTTTGTCTGCTTTGGCAGCATCAAAGGCATCCTCCAGATTGTTAACAAGTATCACGCCAGATGGAACCTGATAATTGTCCTGTCTTGAAATAACAATGTGCGTTCTGTTGGGTAAGGGCCTTGGGAAACTTTCAAAAGTCTTTCTTCCCATGATAATATGATGTCCGTTTGTAAGTTCCTTAAAGCGTTTTAAGTCGTCGCTTAAATGCCAAATAAGCTGATTGTCTTTCCCTATGGCATCATTTTCACCAGCAGCAACAATAAGTGTAATTTCAGAGTTCTTGGAGCTGGTTATCGTCTTTTTTTTTTCAGTGGAAAGTGGATAGTCTTTCTCGACCTGTTGTTGTAATTGGGCGATACGCTCTTTTTGTTTTTCAACCAGCTTGTTAAGTTGCTTTTCTTCCCATTTTTTACTTAGCATTTTAGAGGTTACAAACACATTGAAAAGATGATAAACAAATAAAAACAACCACGCTAAAATGGCAAAAACAAACCAATCTATTCCTAAGAAAGTAACATCTTTGCCAATGTTGAGAACCAGATTGGCAACAATTAAAAACACAGCACCAATTAAAAACACAACAAAGTGCGCATACAAACGTTTTTTTTGCTTGATGCGTTTTTGAGCTGTTTCAATTAATTCCAATTGCTCTTTGTCTATTTGTGGCGTTTCTTTTTTCTTTCCGAACATCTTGCTTAAGTTTAAAGTAAAGTTAGTGCTTTTCTAATGATTTTTAGAAGAAGATGGTCATTAAAATTTGCATTTTGGTGTCAACTGGTTTTCCGTTTTTATAACCTGGGGATTTAAATTTTGGCATGCGTTTTAAAACATTTATGGCTTCGGCTGCCATTTCTTTTTTATGTGCTTTTGCAGTAATTTGTTCAGCTTTTCCTTTTTTGTTTATGGTAAAACTCACTAAAAATTGTGTTGATTTATCTAAAGGAAAAAGCTTGTCTGCCAACTCATAATTGATACTTACCTTTATATAATCTTTAATTTTATTTATGGTACATTCTTTTAAAGCCTCGTAGCTTAGTGTTTCATCACAGCTTCTAAACACAGGAAATTTATCGTTTTTAGATGGTTTGGGGTTGTCTACTTTAAATGTAATTGGCAGATAATATGGTACCTTAACAGGTTTTCCGTCTATAAATCCAGGTTTTAATTCAGGTACTAAATTCATGGTGCGAATCGCTTCAGCCTCAAGTTCAGGGTATGAAGCTCTAGCTTTAATGTCTACTATTTTTCCTGTGGTTGATATTTTAAAAAAAACAGAAATTTTCACCATAGTTTCATCTGGTAAATTTAACTTCTCTGCCACTTTTATATTGAAGTTTTCTGCAATATGAGAGTTAATCTTATCATTAAAACATTCTTTTAACCCTTTGTTGTCCATATCTTCATTACAGCCTTTGTAAATGGGAACCCGTTCTACCAAAGCAAAGGATACTTCATCTGAATTAATGATGTCTTCCGATGGTTTTGTTTCTTGGGAAAACGTAATTAGGCTGATTGCAAAGAGCAATAAAGACAGGTTGAATTTCATTAAATGGGTTTTAAATTAAATAGCAACAACTCCTTTAATATGTGGATGATGTTGATAATTTTCCAAAGTGAAATCTTCAAATTTAAAATCGAAAATATCTTTTACCTCTGGGTTGATTTTCATTTTAGGCAGAGGTTTAGGGTCCCTCGATAATTGCAATTCCAATTGCTCCAAATGATTGTTGTAAATATGGGCATCTCCAAAGGTGTGAATAAACTCGCCAGCTTGGTAACCACAAACCTGAGCCATCATCATGGTTAATAAGGCGTAAGATGCAATGTTGAATGGCACTCCCAAAAAAATGTCTGCACTGCGTTGATATAGTTGGCAAGATAATTTGCCATCTGCTACATAAAACTGAAAAAACGCATGGCAAGGAGGAAGCGCTGCTTTTCCATTGGCAACATTTTCACTAAAGGTTTTGGAGGTGTCTGGTAAAACCGATGGGTTCCAAGCAGAAACCAGCATGCGTCTGCTATTTGGATTTGTTTTTAAAGTATTTACTATGTCCTTAATTTGATCGATCTCATCGTTGTTCCAGTTTCTCCATTGATGGCCATAAACAGGGCCTAAATCGCCATGCTCGTCTGCCCATTCGTTCCAAATACGCACGCCATTTTCTGTAAGATATTGAATGTTTGTGTCTCCTTTTAAAAACCAAAGCAATTCATGAACAATGGATTTTAAATGAAGTTTTTTGGTGGTAACCATTGGGAAGCCTTCGCTTAAATCGAAGCGCATTTGGTAACCAAACACACTTTTTGTTCCAGTTCCTGTTCGGTCTCCCTTTTCATTTCCGTTTTCCAAAACGTGTTTTACTAGGTCTAAATATTGTTTCATGTTCACTTCCCTTGAAAGCAGGAATCTTTTTTAATTATACTGAAATTTTCAAAAAATAAAAATAGAAAAAAGCCTCTAATCAAAAGAATTGAAGCTCGATTATATATTAAAAGTTATTAACTAATGTTTTACGTGCAATAGGATTGATTTATCTGCGGCCATTTGATACTAACCAATGATCATTCCAGCTATTGTTGCAGAAATTAATGAGGCTATGGTTCCACCAATAAGTGCTTTCATACCAAACTCTGACAAGACTTTTCGTTGTCCAGGTGCCAAGGAGCCTATACCACCAATTTGGATGCCTATAGAGGCAAAATTAGCAAAACCACACAACATGTAAGTTGCCATAATAATGGATTTGTTATAGTTTAAATGCACTGCATTGGCAACATTTTTTAAATCGGCCAATTGGATGTAACCAACAAATTCACTGGCAGCCAATTTAATGCCCAATAATTGTCCCATCATCATAATATCTTCGCTTGCCACTCCAATCAACCACATTAAAGGAGCAAATATGGTTCCTAAAATAGCCTCTAATGAAAGAGCTGGATAAGGTGTGTTTGCTGCCATCCAGGTGTTGATGGTAGAAAATTCCCCTATCCACCCTAAAATACCATTTATCATTGCAATAAATGCTACAAACACCAATAACATGGCTCCAACATTAACGGCCAACCTTAGGCCTTCTGTAGTTCCATTTGCTATGGCATCTAAGATGTTTGAGCCTATTTTTTCTGAAGATACTTCAACTTCGGTATTAATTTCTTCGGTTTGAGGATATAGAATTTTAGAAATCACGATAGCTCCAGGAGCAGCCATCACAGATGCCGCTAACAAATGTTTTGCATATACCAATCTTAAAGCAGGATCGTCTCCACCTAGAAACCCAATATATGCAGCAAGTACAGCTCCTGCAACGGTTGCCATACCTCCAATCATTACCAAGAGCATTTCACTTTTGGTCATTTTTTCCAAATAGGCTTTAATTAAAAGTGGTGCTTCAGTCTGACCTAAAAAGATGTTCCCAGCCACACTTAAACTTTCAGCTCCAGAAATTTTTAAGAGCTTGGTTAACAACATGGCCATTAATTTCACTACTTTTTGAATAATGCCTAGATAGAATAAAACCGAGGTCAGTGCCGAAAAGAAAATAATGGTTGGCAACACTTGGAACGCAAATATAAATCCAAAGGTGTCCATATCCACTACCAAACCTTCAAACAGGAATTTACTGCCAGCCCTTGTAAAATCCAAAATGCTGATAAAAACCCCACCAATGGACTCAAACGCACTTTGTATAAACGGAACTTTTAGTACACCAATGGCAATTAAAAGTTGAAAAGCCAAACCAATACCTACTGTTTTCCAGTTAATGGCTTTTCGGTTGGAACTGAACAAAAAGGCAATGAATATCAAAGAAATCATTCCTAAAAGGCCTCTCCAGAGACTGTTAATGGAAAAACCTTCACTTGGTTTAATGCTGTCTTCTGTGTTTACTGCAACAGCTTCGTTAAAGGATGTTTTGGCACTGGAGAAATAAAAGGTCTTATGGTTTTCCTTAAACACCAAAGTGGAGTCTGTAAGTTCGTTGATCCTGTACCTTTTTACGGAATCGAAGGGTTTGTTGTAATAAAAAACCAATAGGTTGTTTTGGTAGATATAATCTCCAGAAGCTTTAAGGGAGTCTGCACTTACCGAGAATCTAAAGAAACCTTGTTGCAGTTCTAAGCCATCAGTGTTTTTTTTAACTTCCAATTGATTACCAGCTTGATCTTGAATGTTTTCAAGTTGCCATTTTTTTTCAATTTCCTGAGCGAATAAGGTTGATGTAATTCCGAAAAAAATAGCTGTAATTGCTAGTAATACTTGTTTCATTTGTTGGGAAGGATTAGTTATCGCTTTGAAATTTCATCACGAATTTTAGCAGCTTTTTCGTAGTCTTCGTTTGCTACAGCTTCATCTAAAAGGGTGTGCAGTTCGTCCAGTGTTTTGTTTTTGTAAACATCTTTAGCAGAACTGGACTCCAGCTCTTCAGCAATAAAATCGTCAACCAAAACACTGTCGTCTTGGGATTCATCGTCGTTTTTTGGGTTCACCTTTAAATAAATCCCAGCTTTGTCCAAAATGTTTTTGTAGGTAAAAATAGGTGCATTAAAACGAAGAGCCAAGGCAATGGCATCACTGGTTCTGGCATCTATAATTTCTTCTATTTTATCCCTTTCGCAAATAAGACTGGAATAAAATACACCATCTACCAATTTATGGATAATAACCTGCTTGACGACAATATCAAAACGGTCTGCAAAATTTTTAAATAGGTCGTGCGTTAAGGGTCTAGGAGGTCTTATTTCTTTTTCTAGAGCAATAGCAATGGATTGCGCTTCGAAGGCTCCAATAACTATAGGTAATTTACGGTCGCCATCTACTTCGTTTAGAATGAGCGCATAAGCGCCATTTTGGGTTTGACTGTAAGATATTCCTTTGATATTAAGACGTACTAAACTCATATATTTTTAAAACACAAAGAACTGTTTAAATTAGGACTTTACCAACTGCTTAAAAGCATATTTGATGATTTTGTTAAACTACATTCCCAAAATCTGAGCTGTTATGGATAGTAAATACATTATTTAAACAGTTCTTTTTAACAATACAAGTTAAAAAAAATATTTATTGCTGTGCTTTAAAAGCTTTTAATTTTTCGATTAATTTTGGCACCACTTCAAAAGCATCACCAACAATTCCGTAATCTGCAGCTTTAAAGAAAGGTGCTTCAGGATCTGTATTGATAACCACTTTTACTTTACTGGCATTAATACCGGCAAGATGTTGAATGGCTCCAGAAATACCAATGGCAATATACAAGTTGGCAGCTACAGGTTTTCCTGTTTGTCCAACGTGTTCGCTATGAGGTCTCCAGCCTAAATCACTTACGGGTTTTGAGCAAGCAGTTGCGGCTCCTAATACGTCTGCTAGTTCTTCAACCATTCCCCAGTTTTCAGGTCCTTTAAGACCACGACCACCAGACACAACAATTTCTGCATCTGCTATGGTTACTTGTCCTGTAACTTTATCAACAGATTCTACTTTAATTCCTAAATCTGGAACGGATGGTGAAAAATCTTCTGCAGAGGCACTTCCTGAATTTTCTTTTACCCCAAAGGCATTCTTGGATACGCCAACTATTTTTACATCTGTATTTATAGCTGTCATATTAAATGCTTTGTTGGTAAATGCTGTGCGTTTTACTGTGAATGGCGACGTACTTGAAGGCGCCTCAACCACGTTGGAAGCGTAACCAGCATCTAAATCAATGGCTAAAAGAGGTGCTAAATACTTACTATCTGCACTGGAACTTACTATAATGACCTTGGTACCTTCTTTTTTTGCTGCTTGAGCAATGGCACTGGCATAAGCCTTGGCATTGAAAGTCTCTAATTGCGAATTGTTAACTTTTAAAACCTTGTCTACTCCATAGTTTCCTAAAACAGAAGTGTCTTCGGCATTAAAAGTAATGGCGGTAACGGTTGTTCCCATTTGGTCTGCAACGGTTTTTGCATAAGAAGCAACTTCTAAAGCTGTTTTTTTAAAGGTTCCTTTATCGGATTCTGTATATACTAAAACTGACATAATTTTTTTAAATTTTGAATTCCAAAAACTATACTCCAAAAAGACTTGTTGGAATTGGGATTTTGAAAATTGAGATTTATATTACCTTAGCTTCATTATGAAGTAAGTTCACTAATTCTTCCACATTATCTGGGTCTATTAATTTGATAGCGCCTTTTGGAGCAGGCTTTTCAAATTTTACAGATGCCGTTTCTGTATTGGCATCAACAGGTTCAACCACTTTTAAAGGTTTTTGTCTGGCCATCATGATCCCTCTCATATTTGGTATACGCAAGTCGCTTTCTTCTACCAAGCCTTTTTGGCCACCAATTACAAGTGGTAAAGAGGTAGAGACAGTTTCTTTTCCACCGTCAATTTCCCTAACAGCTTTAGCATTTGTTCCTTCTACCTCCAGACTAATGCAGTTTGTTACAAAATTGGCGTTTATTAAACCAGCCAGCATGCCTGGAACCATACCTCCATTATAATCAATGGATTCACGTCCTGCAATCACTAAATCGTAACCACCATCTTGAACCACTTTAGCTAGTTGTTGTGCCACGGCAAAACCATCAGTTGCAGCTGTATTCACTCTAATGGCTGCATCTGCTCCTATGGCCAAAGCTTTACGTAAGGTTGGTTCTGTTTCTGGACCACCAACATTCACAACATCTACACTGGCTCCTTGTTTTTCCTTGAACCACATGGCACGAGTTAAACCAAATTCATCATTGGGATTGATTACAAACTGTACGCCTGTGGTATCAAATTTTGTGTCTCCTTCTGTAAAATTAATTTTTGAAGTCGTATCAGGTACATGACTAATACATACTAATATTTTCATATTGTTTTTATTTAAATATGTGTAATTCTTTTGAGGTTACGAAGTTAATTATTTTATTCAGAATATTTACTATGCGTGCATAATAAATTTATTGAAAATTTCAGATTAATAGAGCAATTTATTCTTGAACCAAAAGTTTAGTGTTCTTTTTATTAAGTTAAACTTTCGTGTAATTTCTTAAAGATTTATAATTTCATAAATTATACCTTTTAAAAATATATTATTTTCTTATCAATAATTCTTACTTTTGCCTTTCGTAATAAAGTAATAAAAATGAAAACAATTCAATTTAGGGAAGCCATTGCCGAAGCCATGAGCGAAGAAATGCGTAGAGACGAAAGCATTTACTTAATGGGTGAGGAAGTAGCGGAATATAATGGAGCCTACAAAGCTAGTAAAGGCATGCTTGATGAATTTGGTCCAAAACGTGTTATAGATACGCCAATTGCTGAGCTTGGTTTTGCTGGGATAGCCATTGGTTCTACCATGACAGGTTGCAGACCCATTGTAGAATATATGACTTTTAACTTCTCGTTGGTTGGGATTGATCAAATTATAAACAATGCAGCAAAAATTAGACAAATGTCTGGTGGGCAATTTAAATGTCCTATCGTATTTCGTGGACCAACAGCTTCTGCTGGACAGTTGGCTGCAACACACTCGCAGGCTTTTGAAAGCTGGTTTGCCAACACACCTGGTTTAAAAGTGGTCGTGCCATCCAATCCATATGATGCCAAAGGGCTTTTAAAATCGGCCATACGCGATGACGATCCTGTTATTTTTATGGAAAGTGAACAAATGTATGGAGATAAAGGCGAAGTGCCTGAAGGTGAGTACACCATTCCATTGGGAGTTGCCGATGTAAAACGCGAAGGTACAGATGTTACCATTGTCTCCTTTGGAAAAATTATCAAGGAAGCCTATAAAGCAGCAGATGAATTGGAAAAAGAAGGCATTTCCTGTGAGATAATCGATTTAAGAACGGTTCGTCCATTGGATAAAGAAACAATAATTGCATCAGTTAAAAAAACAAACCGTTTGGTGGTATTGGAAGAAGCTTGGCCATTTGGAAACGTGTCTACCGAGATTACTTATATCATTCAATCGGAAGCCTTCGATTATCTGGATGCACCAATCATTAAAATAAATACGGCAGACACACCTGCACCTTATTCTCCAGTGTTATTGGAAGAATGGTTGCCTAATAGCAACGATGTGGCAAAAGCTGTTAAAAAAGTACTATATAAATAAAATTTTACTATTTTAGTTTCAATTGACTTCATTGGCAATATTGTTGATGAAGTTTTTTTGTTAATATGA
Source organism: uncultured Xanthomarina sp. (assembly GCF_963971605.1). Classification (NCBI taxonomy): domain Bacteria; kingdom Pseudomonadati; phylum Bacteroidota; class Flavobacteriia; order Flavobacteriales; family Flavobacteriaceae; genus Xanthomarina; species uncultured Xanthomarina sp. Next base: position 10,535 of record NZ_CAXATZ010000006.1, on the reverse strand, counting down.
AATTTAAGTTACTCGCTATATTTTTATTCTCAAGCATCAACTTTTTGTTTGCCCAAACAAAAGTGAGTGGTCATGTTTTTGACGAAAACAATGAGCCAGTAGCTTATGCCAATATTATTTTTAAAAACTCTTCCGAAGGCACCATTACAGACGAAAACGGTACTTTTTATTTGGAATCTTCAGAAACCTGGAACACTTTAATTGTGTCTTTTGTAGGTTACGAAACCATAGAGTATCCTCTTGATAAAAAAGTAAATTACAATTTAAAATTTGTCATTAAGGAAGCAGCTTCAGCTTTAAACGAAGTGGTTATTGTAGCAGGAAAACAGTCTAAAAAAGCAGAAGAAAATCCAGCTATTGCCATTATGCAAAAAATTTGGGAACATAAACGAAAGAATGGTCTCAGACAATTTAACCAATACGCTTACGATAGATACGAAAAAGTAGAGTTTGACCTCAATACCATTGACAGTGCCTTAATACAAAGCAACCTGTTTAAAGGAATGGAATTTATATTTAAACATGTGGACACTTCAAACGTTACAGGAAAAACCTATTTGCCCATTTTTGTTAATGAAGAAGTGGCTAAAGTCTATGGAGATAATATTCTTAAAAAAGAAAAGGTAGAACTAAAAGGGAATAAAAATTCCGGTTTTAGCAACAACCAATCCATTATAGACTTTATTAAGGACCTGTATTCAGAATATGATGTGTATGATAATTACCTAAAGTTTTTCGATAAAAGCTTTGTAAGTCCTATTTCTACTACAGGAATCAACACTTACAATTATGTGTTGGCAGATAGTGCTTATATAGATAACAAGTGGTGTTATAATATAATTTATTATCCAAGACGTAAAAACGAGTTGACTTTTAAAGGCGATTTTTGGGTGGCAGATACAACTTTTGCCATTAAAAACATTAACATGCAAGCCTCAAAAAGCGCTAACATAAACTGGGTAAAGGAAATTTATATCGAGCAGGAGTTTGAAGTTTTAAACGATTCGGTGTTTTTGGTGAAACGCGATTACTTTATGTCCGATTTTACATTTAATAAAAAAGAAAAGTCACGTGGTATTTACGGAAAACGCACAACACTTTACGATAATTATGTGTTTAATGAAGTAAAAGACGAAAAATTCTATAAAGATGAGGTTTTTGACTATAATAAAGACGCCTATAATCGAGAAGATGCTTTTTGGGACCAAAACCGAATGGAACCATTAAGCAAGGATGAAAAAGGGGTCTACAAGATGTTGGATACCTTGAAAACCGTTGGAAAATTTAAACGACTCTATAATTTGGGTAGTATTTTGGCTTCGGGTTATATAGAAATAGATAGGTGGAATATGGATTATGGCCCTATTTTTTCCAGCTTTGGTTATAATGATGTGGAAGGCTTGCGTTTAAGGGCTGGAGGAAGAACCTATTTTGGACCAAACGATTTATGGCGTTTACAGGGTTTTGTGGCTTATGGACTTAAAGATGATAAATTTAAATATGGTTTCTCGGCAAAATGGTTGCTCAATCAAAAAAACCGACTCATAATTTCTGCTGGACATAGACGTGACATTGAACAAATAGGAGCTAGCTTAACCACCTCAACAGATGTATTGGGTAGGAGTTTGGCATCAAATGCCTTGTTTACAACAGCTCCAAACGATAAACTTTCCAACATTAAATTAACGGCTTTGGCCATTGAAATGGAGCCCATAAAAAATGTGCTTTTTAGATTGGGTGGAGACTATAGAACCCTGTCTTCGGCCTCAGATGCCTTTAGTCTGGATTATGTGGACCCAGAGTCACCAACAGGTATTTCATCCGATTTGAAACAATTTGAAAGCACGTTTGCTGTGTCTTATTTTCCTGGCAGAAAAATGACAGGTCATGGTGTTGAACGTTTAAACGCAAACGACACCTATGCTTCTATTTTTGCGCAATTTAGCTTAGGGGATAAGCATATTTTCAAAAGCGATTTTAACTATACCAAAATACAGTTGTCTTATATTCAACCTTGGCAATTGGGAGGCATTGGAAGGTTAAGGTCTACTTTGGAAGCAGGTAAAACCTTTGGAACCGTTCCTTTGGGCTTATTAAGTGTGGTGCCCGGAAACCAATCGTACTTTTCCATTTACAAATCGTTTTCTCAATTAAACTACTACGAGTTTGTTACAGATACTTATGCAGCCATGCATTTGGAACACAACTTCAATGGACGATTGTTTTCCAGAATCCCTTTATTGAGAAAACTAAATTGGCGTGAAATTATTGGCTTTAGAGCTGTTTGTGGAGATTTGGCACAAAAAAACATCGATATAAGTGCGCCATCAAATATTCCTTTAATTGCTCCAACAGACGAAATTTATTACGAATACAGTGTTGGTATTGGTAATATCTTTAGGGTTTTTAGAATAGATTTTAACTTTAGGGGCAATTATTTCGACAACCCTGGAGCTAGGGATTTTGGAATTACTGGAAGCTTCGGGTTTCAGTTTTAATACAAGGTTTGTTTTTTCAATGTTATAATTACAGGAACTATAAGTTCGTTTAACATTTTGGTGGATAGTTTATGCGATTCCATGCCACCATGGTAAAAAAAGCTTGTTAAAACAACCATGAGATCCAATTTATGAAAAACGACTGTTTTGTTTCCACCAGTTAAACTCATAAAACAGGCTTTTACATAAGTGTCATTTCCAAACAAAAACGATAAATTGAACACACAAAAAAGTCAAATCTATTTTAGTTGCCCAAAACCAAAGACTTACCTATCTTTGCAGCCCTCTAAATTTGAGGTGGCGATTTATAAAAAACAATCTTTAATTAAAGAATAAAAGAATATAAAATAATCCCAGTACCAGGGAACTAAAACAAGTTTTTATGACAAGCAAAGGAAAATTAACGTTTGATGTTTTAATTGAAATACCAAAAGGAAGTAGAAACAAATATGAATATGATTTCGATTTAAAGAAAATCCGTTTCGACAGAATGTTGTTTTCATCCATGATGTATCCAGCCGATTACGGTTTTGTTCCGGAAACATTGGCTTTAGACGGAGACCCTTTGGATGTTTTGGTGTTAGGAGGTGAGCCAACTTTTCCAATGTGTGTGGTTGAAGTAAAACCCATAGGTGTATTTCACATGGCAGATGAAAAAGGTCCGGATGAAAAGGTGATTTGTGTACCAGTTTCCGATCCAATTTGGAACAACTTAAACGATTTGTCTGATATGAACCCACATCAAATAAAAGAAATTGAACATTTCTTCCAAGTATATAAAGACCTTGAAAAAAAGAAAGTGGACGTTGGCGGATGGGGAAATGCCGAAGAAGCTTACGATATCCTGAACAAATGCGTGAAACGCTACGAAACGAGCGAGCATAAAACCAATGGCGATTTTACCATTTAATAACAACAATTTTTAAAAATGCAAACCCTTATCACTTTAGCTGTTAAGGGTTTTTTAATGTTAACGTATTTTGTTACATTTGCTGCTGCTAAAAACTAATCAAATAATAAAATAATATGGGATCAATGATGATTTATATGCCAATTGCAATGGCACTTTTAGGATTAATCTATATGATTGTTAAGAAATCTTGGGTGATGAAACAAGATGCTGGAGACGGCAAAATGAAAGAAATTTCAGATCATATATACGAAGGTGCTTTGGCATTCTTAAATGCCGAATATAGACTTCTGGCGATTTTTGTAGTTATAGTAAGTGTGGCTTTGGCAGCTGTTTCTTTTATTGTGCCAACAACGCACTGGCTTATAGTAATCGCTTTTATTTTCGGAGCTTTCTTCTCGGCTTTTGCAGGGAACATTGGTATGAAAATAGCAACTAAAACCAACGTAAGAACGACCCAAGCTGCCAGAACCAGTTTGCCAAACGCACTAAAAATATCGTTTGGTGGTGGAACGGTTATGGGACTAGGGGTTGCTGGCTTGGCAGTTCTAGGATTAACCTTATTCTTTATCATCTTTTTCTGGGTGTTTATGGATAGTGCTTGGACAAATACCATGGACATGACCATTGTTCTTGAAACATTGGCAGGTTTCTCTTTAGGAGCTGAATCCATTGCTTTATTTGCTCGAGTTGGTGGTGGTATTTATACCAAAGCTGCCGATGTTGGTGCCGATTTGGTAGGGAAAGTGGAGGCTGGAATTCCTGAAGACGACCCTAGAAATCCTGCAACCATTGCAGATAACGTTGGAGATAATGTTGGGGATGTTGCCGGAATGGGAGCCGATTTATTTGGATCTTACGTTGCAACAGTGCTAGCTGCCATGGTTCTTGGAAACTATGTGATAAAGGATATGGGAGGCAAGATAGATGATGCCTTTGGTGGTATTGGCCCTATTTTATTGCCTATGGCAATAGCAGGAGCAGGAATTATTATTTCTGTAATTGGTACTATGTTGGTAAAAATAAAATCTAACGACGCTAAAGAAGCTCAAGTTATGGGAGCCTTGAATGTTGGTAACTGGACATCTATAGGATTGGTTGCAATTTCATGTTTTGCTTTAGTTACTTGGATGTTGCCAGAAACCATGCAAATGAATTTCTTTGGAGAAGGACTTCAAGAAATTTCATCCATGAGAGTGTTTTACGCCACTTTAGTTGGATTGGTTGTAGGAGCTTTAATTTCTTCCATTACTGAATATTATACAGGTTTGGGTAAAAAACCTATCTTAAAAATTGTACAACAATCCAGTACTGGAGCAGGAACAAACATTATTGCAGGTTTGGCTACAGGTATGATTTCTACATTTTCTTCTGTATTATTGTTTGCTCTTGCAATTTGGGCTTCTTATGCTTTTGCTGGATTTTATGGTGTGGCTTTGGCTGCTTCAGCCATGATGGCAACTACTGCCATGCAATTAGCCATTGATGCTTTTGGGCCTATTTCCGATAATGCTGGTGGAATTGCCGAAATGAGTGAGCAAGACCCAATTGTAAGAGAACGTACAGATATTTTAGACTCTGTTGGTAATACAACTGCAGCTACAGGAAAAGGGTTTGCTATTGCTTCAGCAGCTTTAACCTCCTTAGCTTTATTTGCTGCTTATGTAACCTTTACGGGTATTGATGGTATTAACATCTTTAAAGCGCCTGTTTTAGCCATGCTATTTGTTGGTGGAATGGTGCCAGTAGTTTTTTCTGCTTTAGCAATGAATGCAGTAGGAAAAGCAGCCATGCAAATGGTACATGAGGTAAGACGTCAGTTTAGAGACATACCAGGAATTATGGAAGGTACAGGAAAGCCACAATACGATAAATGTGTGGAAATATCTACTCAAGCATCATTAAAAGAAATGATGTTACCTGGATTATTGACCATTGGATTTCCTATAATTATAGCTTTTGTACCAATGATTTTTGGAATGAACAATATGGCTATTGCCGAAATGCTAGGTGGTTATATGGCTGGTGTAACTGTTTCTGGAGTGCTTTGGGCTATTTTCCAAAACAATGCTGGTGGTGCCTGGGACAACGCTAAAAAATCGTTTGAAGCCGGTGTCATGATCAATGGTGAAATGACCTATAAGGGCTCTGAAGCTCATAAAGCTGCAGTAACTGGAGATACGGTTGGAGATCCTTTTAAAGATACTTCTGGACCATCTATGAACATTCTAATTAAATTAACGTGTTTAATAGGATTGGTAATTGCGCCTATTTTAGGAGGTCACGCCATTACTGAAGAGGTGTCTATGACTGAGATAGAAAGTAGTATTATGAAAGAAGATACTAAAAAAGTATATGTGGAATTTGAAGTTGAAAGTGACGATCTTGCAACAGCTGTGGTAAGTGTAACAGAATTCCAAAATGGAGAGAACAAAGTTGAAGAATATGTTATATCTGGTACTTTTAATGAAGTTAATGCTAAAGTTGAAAGATTGAAAAAGGGAGCATCCTCCATAAAAGTAAAATCTAATAGGGCAGAACTTGAGGAAGAGTTCTCTGTAGAGGTTAGAAAATAAAAATCTACATATTAGATAATAAAAAAACCACGCTTCTTGCGTGGTTTTTTTATAGTAGTTAATTAAAGCTTCAGATTAAAACAAGCCATTTATTTCTGCATCAATTTTATTGATAATGCTTCCTAAATCTTCAGGATTGGCAACAAAATCCAGGTTGTCCACATCTATAATCAGTAAATTCCCTTTGTCATAGCCATGTATCCAAGCTTCGTAGCGTTCGTTAAGCCTGCTTAAATAATCAATGCTTATGGAATTTTCGTAATCACGACCTCTTTTATGTATTTGTGAGACTAAATTCGAAATTGAACTACGTAAGTAAATCAATAAATCTGGACCTTGGACAAAAGACTCCATTAAATCAAACAAGGAACGGTAATTTTCAAAATCACGATTGGTCATCAAACCCATAGCGTGTAAGTTTGGGGCAAAAATATGGGCATCTTCATAAATGGTCCTATCCTGTATAATATCCTTGCCACTTTCACGAATCTGTGCCACTTGACGAAACCTGCTGTTCAAGAAATAGACTTGTAGGTTAAAACTCCAACGTTCCATCTGGTTGTAAAAATCATCCAGATAGGGATTGTCTACCACATCTTCTAGTTGAGATTCCCATTTGTAATGTTTAGCAAGTAATTTAGTAAGTGTGGTTTTACCAGCACCAATGTTTCCGGCTATTGCAACATGCATAATTATTTATTGTTTAGTTGGAATTTGTGTAAATTTTTAGAGTCGTAAATATACACCGTTTCGTTGGTTACTAAAAACTGTTTTGTTAACAATTCCGGTGTTTTGATTAATTGGAAACTTGTTTCTTTTTCATTGAAATAATAAAGCTGCTGTTCTTTCACTAAAAAAATGGCATCATTACTTTCAACCAAAGCCGTAAAACCATCATTTTTTACCTTATAAACCAAGCTCCCAAAATAATTGTATTTGTAAAGATATTTCTCGGTTAAAAGCCAAGCATAATTGTAATTGCTTTTTAGGTCTAAAGCTTTAGACTCTATGGGTAAGGTCGTGGCCCTGGTTTTGTTTGTTTTGTAATCAAATAATTCCAATTGTTGGATGTCTTCATTAAAAACCCAAAGCGCATTATCGTTTGCAGTAGAAAGTAGTGAAACGTTCTTGTAATACTCCATTGTGTTGAAATCTATTTTTAAAATTTCGGCAAACCTATTGTCCAATATATAAGCAGCATTAAAATCTTCGTAAAAAACAGGAATTTTTAATGGATTGAAACTATTTGCTGAAGTAATTTTGCCAAACTGTACATTGCTGTAGGAGTAATGGTTCTTGTCTTCTATTTTGTAAAGTGTATTCTTTTTTATAAAATAAATCGTTCCAAAGTTATCAATACCAATTAATGTATCTGCTTCAAAAGGGATCTTGGAAACGAACGTGGTTTCAATTGACTCTTGTCCGAAAATGGGAAAAGAAATAAAAAGTAAAATATAAAAGACTGTTTTCATTGCGAACTGAAATGTACAAAATTCCATTTAGTTTAATGCTAAAAATTTATTCAAGGTGTTATTTGAACAACATGATCCTCATTTTATAAATTCTTTTTGGAATGAAAAGACAAAGTGTGGAATAAATTGTAATTTGTATAGTCAAAACAATCAACCTTATTAGATATGATAAAGACTATAAAACTATTTTTTGCAATTGCATTTTTTACAATTGGTATTAATCTTCAAGCACAAGAACAAGATCCTGTTGTAAAAAACATTATTGATGAAGCTACAAATAATTCGCAATTAGAAATTTTAGCGCACGAGCTACTGGATGTCATTGGTCCAAGATTGGTAGGGACACTACAAATGCAGCAAGCTCATGATTGGGCTGTGGATACCTACTCCAGATGGGGTATTTTGGCTAGAAATGAACAATGGGGAGAATGGAAAGCATGGGAAAGAGGCATCACGCATATAGATATGTTGCAACCAAGGCTACAGACCCTAGATGGTATGCAATTGGCTTGGAACCCAAGTACGGGACCAAAAGGTGTTACAGCTGAGGTGATTGCCATTCCCACTGTAAAAGATTCATTGGATTTTCAGCGATGGATGAAAACCATTAAAGGAAAATTTGTATTGGCATCCATGTATCAAATTACAGGAAGGCCAGATTACAATTGGGAAGAATTTGCTACCCAAGCGTCTTTTGAAAAGATGAAGCAAGAAAGGGATTCTTTAGAAAATGCTTGGAGAGCCAATATGGAACGTACTGGCTATGGCAGAAGGGAAATTCATCAGGCACTGGAAGAAGCAGGAGCAGCAGGCATCATCACTTCTTATTGGTCCAAAGGATTTGGATCCAATAAGATATTTAGCGCCAGAACCAAAACAATTCCAACGATTGACATAGAGTTGGAAGATTATACCATGCTTTATAGACTTGCAGAATATGGTAATAAACCTATTGTTAAAATAGTGGCAGAATCTAAAGACTTGGGTGTTGCTCCAACTTATAATACGCTTGCAGAAATTAAAGGGACTGAGAAACCAGATGAGTATGTGGTACTTTCTGCACATTTTGATTCTTGGGATGGAGGCACTGGAGCCACAGATAATGGTACCGGAACTTTAGTCATGATGGAAGCCATGCGTATCCTTAAAAAAGTATATCCAAATCCAAAACGAACTATTTTGGTTGGACATTGGGGAAGCGAAGAACAAGGTTTAAATGGTTCCAGGGCTTTTGTGGAAGACCATCCAGAGATAGTAAAGAACACACAAGCCATGTTTAATCAGGATAATGGAACTGGTCGTGTTGTGAACCTTTCTGGGGCTGGGTTTTTACATTCCTATGAATATTTGTCCAGATGGTTAGAAGCAGTGCCAAAAGATATTACAAAACATATTGAAACTCATTTCCCGGGTTCTCCAAGTGGAGGAGGCTCAGATAACGCTTCGTTTTTGGCAGCAGGAGCACCAGCTTTTAATTTAAGTTCCTTGAGTTGGTCTTATTGGAATTATACCTGGCATACCAATAGGGATACGTATGATAAAATTGTGTTTGACGATGTAAGAAGCAATGCCATTTTAACTGCCATTTTGGTGTATATGGCTTGCGAAGATCCAAACAGAACTTCTACAGAAAAAATTGTTTTACCAGTAGATTCTAGAACAGGAGAGCAACGTACTTGGCCAGAACCACGTTCGCCAGAACGAAGAGGAGGGTTGGATTAAAGTAATAAATGGATTGTTTTAGTGGGACAAGTCGCGACTTGTCCCTACTTGTATTATATTTTTTTATAATAATTATAAAAAATATAATATATTTGCCGACGGTTTTGGGGAGATACTCAAGCGGCCAACGAGGGCAGACTGTAAATCTGCTGACTACGTCTTCGCAGGTTCGAATCCTGCTCTCCCCACGAATAAATACTAAAAGCAAGCAACACATAAAGCTTGCTTTTTTGTTTTGTGTTTTTTGTATTTTCAAAGCGTCGCTTTGCAGGATCAACGCAGTTCATCTTCTTTTTCACTCACAAGCATATTTATAAAATGGCATTAAGTAAAACAGGATTTCTCAATATGCATGTTTTTTTAAGTTTTTTAATTTGTAGGAAAAAACGCTGCCTTCCATACACTATCCATGGAGTATCTATGAAGTATCCATACTTGAAGCATATATAATGACAGAACCTAAAATGCCCAACTGATTTACTATGAATGTTACACTCAATTATAAAAGTTTAATAAAGACACTGAGTTTTTGTAGGAAAAAACGCTGGCTTCCATAGGAAAGGTATGGGAAAGGTATAGGAAAGGTATGGGAAAGCTATTGGGAAGCTATTGGAAAAGCATAATTAATTGTCCTTGACCTGTACTAAAACAACTATACAGGTTATTGCATACATTTTATAAAGGATATAAAGGGTGTTAAGTAAGATTAAAGAGGTTCATTTTTTTTATAAAATATCAAATCAAAAAAAGCTCCATAATCATGTTATGGAGCTTTTAATGTTTTAGAATCTGGAAAAGGTTTTATAACCCAAAAGCAGCTTTTACCTGATCTACATAATCCAGTTTTTCCCAAGTAAATAATTCTACTTCTACTTTTTTCTTTCTTCCGTTTATCTGCTCAAAAGTTTTAGTAATAGTTTCATTTTTTCTTCCCATATGGCCATATGCTGCCGTTTCGCTATACATTGGCTGACGTAATTTTAAACGCTCTTCAATGGCCGCTGGGCGCATGTCAAAAATTTCAGTTACTTTTTCTGCAATCTCGCTATCTGTTAAATTAAACTCACAAGTTCCAAAAGTGTTTATATAAATAGAAGTAGGTTCAGCAACACCAATGGCGTAACTTACCTGTACCAATACTTCTTCGCAAACACCTGCTGCTACTAAGTTTTTAGCAATATGTCTGGTAGCGTAAGCAGCACTTCTATCTACTTTACTTGGATCTTTTCCTGAGAAAGCTCCTCCACCATGAGCCCCTTTGCCTCCATAGGTGTCTACAATAATCTTGCGTCCTGTTAAGCCTGTATCACCATGAGGTCCACCAATAACGAATTTCCCTGTTGGATTAATATGGTAT